>JAGVXK010000019.1 GCA_018303825.1 Candidatus Pacearchaeota archaeon | reverse complement strand
GCAACAAACTCTCCCTGAAAGTAATATTTTTTAGAATAAATAAGTACGCAATTCATCCGTTAGCTAAAGCTTAACGGATTTCTTGCTAACATTTAAATATCTTTGTTGCTATTATACCCTAATAACAATGAGGGATAAAATGGATACAAAAAAAGCTATATTTTTAATATTATTTTTATCTTTATTAGTAATAACCATTAGCTCTGTTTCTGCGTTGAGCAATGAATCAATAACTGCAAAATCCCTCATAGATAATGCCACAGAAAATATCGGCAATATGCTTTCCAGGCAAATTCCTGTCGGGAGAGCAAATGATTCTCTGCAGCAGGCGATTACTGCCTATAACGGACAGCTAGCTCTCGAGCTGGATAGAAGAATAACCAATTACAAGACAGCCATAAATTATGCGAAAGAAGTAGCATCTATAATAGACTTAGCTATGAAGGCCCAAGATGAAATGCAGGTATTTCTTGAAACATATAACTCTGCAAAAATGGAAGTAAACCTCTCAGAAATGGACCCAGAACATAATGCAGTTATTAATTCATTCAATGAACAAAGGTTTGAAGATACTCCGGGTTTGGTAGAAAAAGCTTATAAGAAACTTTCAGAAATTCAATCGAAGAATACGGCAATAAACGCCTTTAGGAATGTTGTGTCTAGAAGTTTCAAAAAAATAATCCTTGACCATTGGAAAGTGATTTTGGCCTGGATAATAATCATTATAATAGTCTTAATAATTTTCTGGAAAACATTAAAGAGAATAAAAATCCAGGTTCAAATAAGGAATCTAACAATAAGAAAAGATGCGCTTTATGCATTGATAAAAAAGCTTCAATCAGACTATTTTAAAACAAAGAAAATTTCAGAGACAGAATACTTCTCAAAACTTGAAAAGTTCAAAGACATGATTCGAAATATTGACAGAAAACTCCCATTATTAAAAGAACAATTATTAAGAGTAGATAAGAAAAAGCTTAACTTATTAAAAAAATCAACCTTTAAGAAGAAATAACGATAAAATGCAGAAGATTGCGCTTCTCGCTCTATTAATAACCCTGCTTGGAAGTATAGATTTATTGTTCCTTCTCATTTTGCCAATCAACATAATAAAAATAACCGCAAATAGCCAGATAAACTCCCTGGAAATAAATCAAAAGATAATGATAGAGGGAAAGGTCAGCTATCAAAAAACTTCTTCTTCCACTTCTATAATTATAATAAATAATTTTACCATGAAAGTTCCAAATTCCCTTGTTACTTATTCTTTAATGGACAGAACAGTCCAAATTTACGGAATAGTTAATGGTTATTATAATAACAAAACAATAAAGATAACTAAAATAGAAACAAAATGATTCTCGAAATTATTCTTGCACTAGCTATAGGAATTGCATGCGGCACATTTACGGGCTTGATGCCTGGAATTCATATTAATCTCATCGCAGCATTTCTTCTTTCGTCATTAGGCTATTTTTCTTCTATTCCCTTGATTTCTCTGGCAATATTCATAGTTGCAATGTCCATAACCCATGTATTCATAGATTTTATCCCTTCTATTTATCTTGGCGCCCCAGATGATGAAAATTTTCTTTCAATTCTTCCAGGACACAAAATGCTTAAACAAGGAAAAGCGCATGAAGCTTTTGTCTTTACATTGTATGGAGGTTTAACAGCAATTCCAATTATCCTAATCTTCACACCTGTTTTCATTTGGTTTCTCCCAGGATTGTTTGCAATAATAAAATCAATAATGCCATTTTTATTAATCTTTATCTCCCTCTATTTAATCTTAAGAGAGGAGAATACCCTTAATGCTGTTATTGTCTTTTTCTTAGCCGGATTTTTAGGATATTTGACTTTTAATCTCCCAATAAAACAGCCCTTAATGCCCTTGCTTTCCGGTCTATTCGGCCTTTCAAGTTTATTTATCTCATTAAAGCAAAAACCAAAAATAAACAAGCAAAAGATAATCTCGTTAAAAGAAATTAAACTGCCAAAAAAAGATTTAATCAAATCAACTTTATCGGCGGCAATATCCTCCCCCTTATGCTCTTTTCTTCCAGGAATAGGTTCTGGGCATGCAGCAGTTCTTGCATCTGAGATTTCCAACAAGAATGAAAATAAGAATCCAAAGTCCTTCTTGTTTATGCTTGGAATAATAAATACTGTCGTTATGTCTCTTAGCTTTGTGACTGCCTACGCAATCCAAAAAACAAGAACCGGCTCAGCAGTTGCAGTCCGAACCTTATTAAAACAAATATCTTTTAACAACCTTCTAATAATTCTGGCAGTAATTATTGTTGCCTGTATTGCTGCTTTTTTCTTAGGCATTTATCTCTCTAAATTAACCTCCAGGTTTATCAATAAAATAAATTACACATATCTAACAATTATAATTATCACAATAATACTGATGTTTAATATGGTATTTTCAAATTTTTTTGGTTTCATAGTTTTATTAATCGCTTCCTGCCTCGGTCTATTCACAATTCTCTCAAACTCGAGAAGAATAAATATGATGGGCTCTCTCATCCTGCCAAGCATTGCATATTATCTACTTAATTAAAAAACCAAAAAGTATATATTCTCAATTTAATATAATGTATCATGAACTTCATGAAAAAACTATTTCTTTCTGGCTCTCTTGCTCTTGCAATTGACATTTCAACAGACTTTTTGCCAAAGCAGAAAAAATCACTTGACAGTTTGGTAAATTCTTCATTTATTTCTCAGAATGCCTATGCCTCTGGAGATGGTTCTGATGAACCAGGATTTGTCCCGCCGCCAACCACAATTCTTCCTCCACCGCCATCAGCACAAATATCTTCAGCAGAAACTACAGTTCCTTATCCTGGACCTCCAGTCACTCCTCAGGCAAGAAGCGAAAAAAAAAGACCTCCTCAACCGCCCATTATTTTGACAAAATTAAAAGTAGGAAATGATTTCAAATATTGGTGCGCAACCCCAAATGACATAAATAATCTGTTAAAAAGAATAAAACAGACTATAAATCTAGATTATTCAATGGAAGTCAAATCACTTGGACAAATAAGCTCAGACCCTGAAAGTAATCCCATTCTCTTCCTGACAGGGCATTACCATTTCCAATTTGATGACACTCAAAGAGATATACTCAGAAAATATATGCTCAAAGGAGGCACATTGATATTAAATACAGGCCTCGGCTCAAAGCCGTTTTGTGACTCTGCTAGATTTGAGCTAGAAAAAATATTTCCAGAAATACCTTTAAGAAAGCTTGGAACAGACCATCCTGTTTTTGGTTCATATTATGATTTACAACAGCCAAAATATAGAAAGGGGGCAGGCAGATTAGGAATCAACTTATCACAGCCAAATCTTGAAGGAATAACTATTGATTGTCGAACCCCTGCTTTCTTATCACCTGTTTGCATGGCAGTCGGTTTTGAAGAAAATGAAAATGAAGATTACCCTGCTTATTCTTCTGATTATGCGCAAAAATTAGGAATCAATATGATTTATTACGCAAAAACACAGAGAGCATGGTTAAGGGATTTTATAGAGCAAATGCAATTCCTTGATGAGAATAAGTCCAATGCCGGCAAATTAGCGATTGCACAAATCATTTATGATGGAGAATGGAAAACAAGGCATAAAGGCCTTTCAGTTCTCTTGAATACATTCAACCAAAAAACAGAAATCCCTGTCAAATATAATATTAAAGAAATCAGACTTACTGACAAGGAACTTCCAGATTCCCCATTGATTTACATGACGGGGCATGAATCTTTCTCCTTTTCCCAGCAGGAAAGAGAAGCACTGAAAATTTATATTAAAAATGGGGGAACTCTTTTCGCGGAAGCTTGCTGCGGAAGAAAGGCTTTTAATGAATCATTTAAAAGAGAAATAAGCATAACATTTGGAGATTTAAGGCAAATTCCACTGGAAAATATACTCTTTCAAAATCCGAATATTGTTGGGCAGGCAGAAGTAACTCCCGCTCTTGCTTCTAAAACAAAAAAACCCTTAATCCGCCCGATTTTATTAGGAATCGAGAAAGAAAGAAGATATCCTATAATTTACAGCCCCGCAGGACTTTCTGGAGGTTGGGAATTCTCACCAAATCCCTATTCTTTGGGATATAATGCAGTTGATGCCCTGAATATAGGACAAAACGTTCTTTTTTATTCATTAATTAAATGATGAACTACCCTAACAAGTTATGAGCATTAGACAATAAACAAAACCATTATCCAAAACTAATTATCTTTGTTGAATATTTAGCTAATTACCATGTTAAACTATTTTATTTTTTAATTGCATTTCCTGCCTTGCTTTATCCCCGTAATAACTGCTACTAAGCTTGCTAATAAGTCATTTAAGAATTAAATTATAAATATGTAAAATGGTTTTAAAACCATTTTTTTATACTTTCTTGCTTTTCCTTTTCCTTTCCGAATATGCTTTCAATAAACATTTCTGTCAATTCAAGATTTTCAAGAAGATATGGACTAACATTAAAGTTTCTGGCCAACTCAAGAGCTGGTTGCATATATTTCAATATACTTCCTTCAGAAATTGTAAATATTAGTCTCCCTCCGCATTTAGTGCATTTTCCTTGTAACGGAGGCCTTCTGTATTTTGAATTGCAAGTTGTGCATCTAAACCCCTGCTGTGAGAACTTTCTCAAATTTCCTCTAGTGTCTCTTATAAAATGCCTTTCAATAACAAGTCTAGCAACATCACTAACTTCTATTGCTCTTAATTTAGAGCAAAGTTCCATCATCTTTTCAACTTTCTCCCCCATAGTTGGCAATGACTTATACGAAGAGTTTACAACGGTATAATTAAAATCTTTAACATCGTGAGTAAACGGAATCCCCACTAAGGGGTCCTTTCCTGTTTTCAGCCTTGTCCTGACAGTTTCTATGCTTTTTACATCGCTGCTGTGTTTTCCTCGTTCTGCCAACTCATATAAGTCTAAACTATAGGGTCCAGACTCAAAATCAAGAATTTGATCATCCACATCTCCTGCCCTAATCTGAATATTCAATACAAGAGGAGCATCTTGTGTTCCTCCCCTATGTGCGGGAAGAAATTTTCTTGAAAAATTCAAAAGTAAATCCATAAATAATATTACTGCAGCCTCATCACCATCGCAATCTCTTCTCATTGCTGCATGCATATACGGGCTTGCCAGTAAAGATTGTGTTTTTGAAAACCCTATCAATCTTCCAACAGTAGCAGTGCAAATATGCGGGGCAATGCACGCAAAATAAGCTCCAATTATGTCTTCTTTGTTCTTTGCATTAAAAAATTTCTCTGCACCATAAAGCTTTTCCAATTCGTCATCTATAAAATTAGCAACATTAAAAAAAACATCATCCGCCCTTTCGTCTCCGGAACTTGGACAGCTGGAAAGAATTATATCGTGGGGAAAAATTTCTACTATCTGCTCCTTATCTTCTAATTTATTTCCATAAAAATCATATTCATATCCCAATTCTTTCAACTTTTCCACGCTTGTGCCTATTTCTTTAGGTTTAAAATGAGTTATTGGCATTTCAGTCATATCATATCTTATGGTACCATCTTTATTCACGTTCAGATTATGCTTTGCTCTTAAAAACCCTTTTCCCAAATGTTCGCAATTGTGTTCTTTATTGCTTGTCCCCCTTATTCCTTTTATTATTGCCGGAGCCCCGCCATTTTGCATTCCCAAAATTTTCTTCGCATTCTCAAAATAATGAACAATATCTATCTCTTTTCTTCTGAACGAAACCCCTATATTGTGTTCTTCACATTTCCCAATATAATTTTTTTCACATTCGGTGCAATACATCATTTTTTCACAAACTTCACCGCAATTTTCGCATTTGGGGTATATTTTTTCCTCTTTGCATTTCTTGCAATAATAAACAGAAAATTCCGCGTTTACATATCCTTGTTCTACTGCCGCCTGAAAACTCCTCAATCTGCCTCCTTCTTCACCAACAGGAAACATTACGTGTGGACTTCCAGTTAATTTTCTCAATTTCGCCTTTTCCGGCCTTCCCATTCTTGCACCAATCCAAGCACCAGACTTATCCTTTATTTTGAATCTAGAAATCAAATTCACAGCATCCAAAATATTTTTCCCATTGCTAATTGCTTCTTTTATAATTAAATTTATTCTATCAAATTCCTTCTCAATTCCATTTTCTATCTCAATGCCCAAATTAGATAAGATAGATTTCGTATAATTTCCTTCAATAACTATATTTTCCAAACTTACAATATGCTCGCAGCCAATTAATTCCAATGCTCTTTTTCCCTGCTTGAATCTTTCTCTTTCATAAGAAATAAAAGGCAAGATTAACTTTCCATTGGACACTCTTCCTCTAGAGAGCCAATCCAACAATCCAAAAAACAGCTCCTTATCAATCTCATTCCAATAATAAATATACTCTGGATGCAGGGGGATTCCGTACTTAACACTAAATTCAACTGCCTTTTCAAAACTAACATGATATTTATCGACCTGTTCGCTACATCCTGCCTTTTTTAATTCCAATAACCACCATTCTTCAACATACCCTGACTTCAAAAGTTCATAGAACCTGTTTGCCACATCTCCAAAGGGAACAAGTATGTCCCCAAGATAAATTATTTCCTCAACATCTTTGTAAACTCTTAAGGCATCATCATAATCATCAAGTTTTTTCACACTTCCGTTTCTTAATTTAACAATAGGTCCATCAATTTCGTCTGTAACTCCCAGGACACAGCCTTTTGTTGGCTTCTCTATTTTTAATTGTGTTCCAAAACTCAAAAAAGAATTTGAAATGGCCATAGTCGCAGGATGAACCGCATTCGCACTAAATCCTGATGTTCGTGTCCTACCATATCTAAACCTAAATCCTCCGCTTCTTGATGGATGCGAATAAACAGGTCTTCCTGCAACCAAATCTTTTATATAAGTAGGAATATTGTCTCTTATTCCCTTGGATTTTTTCTTATATTTCGTTAAATACTCGTCTAAAAATTCCCAGCCTGTTACTTTAAACCCCTTTTCCTTGAGCCTTCTCCATAATCCTAGGCCCTTTTGCGCCTTTTGTGCTAATCCTTCAGAAAAAATCAAACACATCCCTCCTCTGATAAAATCAGTTTCTATCCTTGGAAGATTCTTATAATTACTAACTTCTCTGTCTTCACTAGGCTCTCCAGAAATCTGTATTGGTAAATTTCTTGCTAAAAAAACTATCTCTTCCTCAGTAGGCAAATACTGAAGATTTGTGACTCTCTCATGGTAATCATAATTTTCAGTTACATATCTTCTAATTTCATCCTCTGTCGGATCATATTTGGCAAACCCAAAGCATTCCCTAAGATAATCAATCAGCATTAAAACCATACATGCTGCAGTAGTTCCCGCACTTCTAATAGGACCAGAAAAATAAGCAACAATATAATCTTCTCCATTTTTTGTTTTGTTTATTCTAATTTGCGTAAATCCCTCAATTGGGCTTGAAACAACACCAAGAGTAATATACGAAAAACCAACCCTTATTCCCGCGTCTATTGCTTCCAATAAACCGGCAAATTTGCAGAATTTCTCCTTAGCAATTTCTTCCGCGATTTGAAACGCCACCGCATTATCAAGTTGTCCATGTTGCTTTTCCAATTCAAGAATTCTATCAACAACCCCCCTATCCAACTGGGGATATATTGTAGAAATTAAACCGACTGCTTTTTCAGCCAGAGACATGGCAATAGGAATTTCTACCTTGGAAACTGGGTCAATGCCAATTTCTCTGGCTTTGTTGGCAATTTCATAATTCTTTCTAACTGTCTTTTCTATTGTATTAAAATATTCATGTATATCCATTTTTTACCTTATGTGCAGCTCCTTTAATTCTTCTTCAACTCCAAAATCTAAAATTTTTAATTCTCTTGTTTTCAAATTAAAAATAGGCACCTTGCAAGGATCTGGTATGTTTCCCACTTTTTCTTCATGTGAGGTCATTCCCTGCCAACAACTTCCTGTTATAATTAAAATATTATTATAATTCTCAACATCTACTTTGTGCACCTCCCCCGTACAAAATAAATCAGGAATTTCACTGATAACAAGATTGTCTTTATTTATATCTGGAATGTAAACTGCTTCTCCGTGGATAGGAAACAAATGTCTTCTCTTTAACATGTGTTTGACTGCTCTGGCAGGAGTTTTATGGGCTTTCGTTTCCCTCAATTCTTTTATACCATGAATAAAACTATGAATACTGTCCCCATGATACATCATAATTTTAAATTCCTTATTTCCCTCTAAAATTTTAATCATTGCGGGATTGCTGACAAGCACCAAATTTTCTATGTCATATAGGGCTTCGCCGTATTTTCTTCCTATAACTGGTTGTGGTTCTGCCAATCTGACTGCATCGTGCTGTCCAGGACACATAAATATAGTTATTTGTTTTGGAATTTTTTTTAAATAAAAAGCAAGCAATCTATATTGTTCCTTTAAACTCTTCAACTTTAATAAATGTTCTTGTCCGGGAAAAACACCGACGCCATCAACATTATCTCCGGCAATAAAAAGATATTTTATTTTTTTTGCATATTCGTCTTCACTATTTATCCACTCAAGGAAATTTTCAAAACTTTTCTGCAAATGCTTCATTCCGCCAGCATGAATATCTGAAAGAAAACCAATTGCAATATCCTCATTGAATTTAACCTTCTCGTAAATAAATGCATCAGGAAAGATAATATCATGCACAAAAAGCATCTCCCGGTCTCCCGATGCCCTTATTCCTATGACTTCATCTAATAATAATTCATCTGCCTTTTCAAAAACGCCAAATTTATCAACTTTTACAAGAACGGCAATTTCCCCGGTCAAATCCTCCATTTTAATAATAAAATTATTGTTTTTAGACTTTCTTTTTTCTTTGACAATACCAATTATACTATAACTCTTCCGCTCGTTCCCTATTTTATTTATGGCAACAAGATTTTGAAGCTCTTGTCTTTGCATCAAAATTCTTTGTAATTGATGATACCTTGACCTAAAATTACCGACAAAGTCCTCAACTTTTATCTTTTTATCATTTTTTACTGTGGAATAAAAAATCTGGTAATTGGGGGCATTTAATATTTTTTTCTCCTCTTCTTTTTTATCAATTATCAAACTTTCTTTTTTTATCTCAATCATAAATCCAAGCTTTACAAATACTTTTTCAACTAATTCTTTATTTTCTCCGGGAAATTTTGATATAATTGCCTTAACATATTCGAAATTTTTATTTAAAAGGGATTTTGTGATTATCTTTTGCCCGGAGATTTTTTCAATATTTAAAAGAAAATCTCTTGCTAGATTAACGTCTGGGAAATTGTCAAGAATATCGAATATCTCTTTTTCGAGCAATAAACCTTCTTCTCTTATTATTTTAAGTATTTCTGGATTCATGGGGATTATTAAGTTATAAATTTAATGCGTCTTTTAAAATGTCTTTTGCTTTCTCTTTTATATTGGCGGCAAGCATCAGTTTAATTTCTCTTGTTCTTCCCTGCCTTCCTTTGCTAATTACTCTCGCGTTAATAATTCCAAGCATATCAAATTCAGCAATAATATCTGAAATTCTTCTTTGGGTTAAAATTTCGTTTTTCGTTTTTTCGCATATTTTTTGATATTCATTATAAATATCTCCTGTAAAAATAGATTTAGTTTCTTTTTCATTTAATCTCATTATTGACCATAAAACTAATTGAAATTGTGTTGGCTCACTTTCAATTATGTAAAGCATTTTATCTCTTTCAATTTTTTGATTTGCGGCGTCTATATGTTGTAATTTTATTTTATCATTTTTTTCTCTTTCTGCGATCTCTCCTGCGACTCTTAATAAATCTAGGGCCCTTCTCGCGTCTCCGTGCTCCCTGGCAGCCAAAGCAGCACACTTAGCAATTACTCCTTCTTCTAGTGTGTTTTCTCTGAAAGCTTTTTCTGCTCTTTCATTTAATATGTCCTGCAATTGCAATGCATTGTAAGGTGGGAAAACAAGCTCTTCCTCTCCCAAAGAACTCCTAACTCTAGGGTCTAAATTATCCATAAAAGTCAAGCTATTTGAAATGCCAACTATGCTTACTTGGGCGTTTTTTAATTCTGTATTCATTCTTGTTAATGTATAAATAAAATTATCACTTATTTTTTTTACCGCTTGGTCAACTTCGTCTAAAACAAGAATAATGTTTTGTTTTTTATCGTCAATCATATCGATAAATCTAGAATAAACAAAATTTGTTGGCAATCCGGTAGCTGGAATGCTTCCTTTAAGTTGCTTAATTAACTCGGCAATAATCCGATATTCGGTGTTTGCAACTTTTTTTAATTTACAATTAACATATAAAACTTTTAAATTATCGTTGCCCATTTCTTTAATTTTCTTCATAATTTTATTGATAACTCTCTGTACACTCAGTGTTTTTCCGGTTCCAGTCTTGCCATAAACGAATAGATTGCTGGTTTTTTCACCCCTTAATGTGGGGGCTAATATTGATGCTACGCTCTCTATTTGAATATCTCTATGCGGAATATTGTCAGGGGTATGATTTGATTGTAAAACTGTCTTATCTTTAAATAAATTATTATTGACAAAGGAATTAAATATTTTATCTATTTTACTTTCTTGTTCCATTTTTATCTCTTTTTTATTTTTTTTATAAACAAAACCAAATTAAACTAACAGATTCAGATTATAAACTTATCTGTACTCTGAGCTTTATTTCCATTGGAAAATATTTTATCATCGAAGATAATAAAAAATTTAAAACAAAAAATACACCCACCTATGTTTCTACTCTATAATAATCTTAATAAAAAAAGTTTATTAATTAATACGAACCAATCTATTATATTTAATATAGTATAATATATAATATAAATCTTTATAAATAAAAATAAAAAGATAAAAAGTTTTCCCATTTCTTTTTAAATATTTCTTTATCTTCCATAAGAAACAATAGGGTGAGATAAAAGCAGAATTTAAATATATTAACAACTTTTCCAATTTCCAACATAATTGATTTTGTATATCTAGTAGTATTTTTTTAATAAGATATTTATCAATTTTATTAAAAAAAAACTAAAAAAATAATCCCTATAGTTGAGTAAAAGCAAAGGAGAAAGATTTATATATCATTTGTTTCTAAAAATCTTATGGGTTTAGATAAACATCCTTTAAAAGAACTTGTTGGAAAGCTCGTTGTGACAAAAG
Source organism: Candidatus Pacearchaeota archaeon (assembly GCA_018303825.1). GTDB lineage: Archaea > Nanobdellota > Nanobdellia > Pacearchaeales > GW2011-AR1 > JAGVXK01. The sequence goes on along the minus strand of JAGVXK010000019.1, from coordinate 48,252 downwards.
AAGGCAAGAGACTCGGCATTGTTAAAGATATAACATTTGAGACAAAAACAGGAGAGTTAATTCAACTTGTAGTTAGAGACCCGACACCACACATAAGAAATTTAAATGTAGAAATGATTTCAGGTAAAGAAGCAATGTTACCTTATAACTCAATCATAGCAATAGGAGATTTTGTAGTTATTTCCGAAGAAGACATAGCTTAAGATTTTAACAGCCAATATCATAATCTTTAAAAACATAATCAAACAAATACAAATATGCAAATAGTGGGGTTTAATTTAACAAAAATTTTAGCAGAAAGAAAACTTGATTTAAGTGAAAATAAAAGTATAAATACAAATATAGAATTTCCTAAAATAGAAAAAGAAAAAATTGAACTATTAAAAGATGCCGAAGCCTATAGAATAGATTTTAAATTTACTGTCTCTTATAGTAAAAATCAAAATCAAGAGAAAGAAAAGGAAAAAGACAAAGAAAAAGACAAGGCGGGAGAGATTGCATTTCAAGGAAATATTATTCTTTCAATTGGCAAGGATGAACCAAAAGAAATTATAAAATCTTTAAAGAAAGAAGAATTGCCCCTCCAAATGAAAGAGGCCTTTTTGAACCTTCTTCTTAAAAAATGTACCGCAAAAGCTCTAGATTTAGAAGATCAGCTTGGATTGCCGTTTCATGTCCCTTTCCCAAGAGTTAAATTACAAGCAGAAGAGAAAAAATAATAACCCAATTTAATTTTTTTAGTTTCCCAAAATCCAATATTTTTAATCCATTCACAACTTTAACATTGAATTTCTTAAAGTCAATATTCCACGGGTTCTTTATTTCATACTCTCTAATGTCTATTCCTTTGCTATATTCTGAAAAACTTGGCACCAGCATGAATTTCTTATTTTTGTGAATTCCATCAAGAAAACATTTATATTTTTCTACTTTAGCCCCCCCACTTAATTTAACAGCAGGATGTATATGCCCCAATATCACTATGTCAATCTCATCATCCCATATCTGCTCAAAATCCTTATCCCCATGTAAGAAAATCACATTATGATCAACATAAAACTCCTCTAATTGAATTTCTTTTCGTTGTTTTACAATTGGTTCTAATATTGCATCATGATTTCCCTCAACAACAACAACCTTCTTTCCTTTTTCTAATAAATAGTCAAATAATTTAAGCACATCGCCCCACTCCTGCTTCATTATTGTTCCAAATACATGTTTTACATCCCCAAGAAGAACAATTTCGTCCACAACATATCCTTCATCGCCCCCCACACCCCCATCATTATCTTTAATATTACTCTTATTATCTCTTATCATACCATCTTTACCAATAATCTCTAACCCCTTCGTTGTATACGCTAATTCTTTTTTTTCATATTTTTTTTCAATCTTCTCAAAAATCAAATCAAACTCTTTTATCATCTCCTCAAACATCTGCCTTGTGACAAAAACTCCTGTTTTGTTCAACGCTTCCTCATATCCCAAATGCAAATCTCCAATTACAAGAATCTTTTTCTTCTTTCCCGTCTTCTTGTTTATATTTCTAAGCAGCAAGCATTTTCCTATGTAATCTATTTTTGTCATCTTTGGAACACCCAAAAGGTACTGTAATTATTTTTAGCTATCTCTGTATCAATTACTCTCAATCTGTAATGTAAGCAAGTAGGTAGACCTGCAATGGCCGCACCATTATTAGAACTAACTTCTGCAATAAATCTCGCAGCTTCCCCTGTGCTTGCCATTTCTCCTCTATAAGCGGTTGGAAATCTTTCATTTAAGTACCCAGTACACTGGGCTAGTGCCTCTCTATGTGATAAGACAAAACCTACGTCTGCTCCGCGAGAAGCAATACAATGATTTATAGGTATTATAATTTCTCTCGATTCTTCTGTCCTTCGTAGACCCATACGCTCTGCGACACCCTTGTATGAGATCTCTCCGGTTATGCTATTTCTTACAGGAACAACAATTCTGTCAGTTAGATTTTTTGCTAAAGCAAGCAAGACATCAGGCATACTATCAAAAAATACAACTTGATCTCCTATATTTGCTGCTTTCTCTGCGGCCAATGCGCTATTTGTATGCGGTCCTAAACATCCTATTCTCATTTTTCTATTCAATAACCTCTCCTTAAATAATTTACTCTTTCAAATAATCACTTGGTTTTTTAGAAAGGGTTGCACATCTCGTGGGGTATATTACTTAATGCCAAATAACCTCTAATTTATTTCTCTCCAATTTACCCAATCGCCTTCAAACCTTCAACTTTTCCAAAGTTGAATGGCCTAAAAGCCATCTTTGCCTATGGCTTTTAAGTGCAACTCATGCATCCTCTTTAAAAATGAAGCTCTGTCTTCCATCTTTATCAAGTCGCTTCTTCCTTCAAGAGCCATGTTCAATCCAAACGGAGAAACAAAAGGCAGTTTCTTTATTTTTATATTTACCTGCCCATTTTCCAACCATTTTAATACTTTCTCAGCATTCTTTATGTCCATTAAATCCTCAAACACTTCTCTCCTCGCTTCTCTTAAAATTGGAAATTCATTGCTTAATTTCTTCACAGCAACAAATAAAAACCCAGAATGAACTTGTTGTTTTCCAACGCTTTTCTCTCTTCCCTTGTAACTTCTTAATATCATAAGCGAACGAGCAGCACAATGCCTGAATCTTCTTTTCAATACTTCTGTTTTTTCAATTGCCTCTTTTAATATTTCCTTTAAGTCCTTTGCCTTTACCCATTTAATGATTTTATCTTCCTCTAATTGCTCCCCCATTAAATAAAATCCATTATCGCTAATTCCCATCTCAATATCTCGGTATTTAAGCCGAGCAGCAGCAAAAGCATATGCTCTTGCAAGCGCATCATTTACTCTTCTTCCATACAAACTATGAAAAATAAGAACTTCTTTCCTATCTTCCTTATATTTTTCAACAATTATTGTCTTTTCATCAGGAATCTCGCTAAAACCTTGTTGCTCTTTAAAATATTCATATATTTCTTCAGCAATATGTTTCTTACAATATGTATGTTTTTCAATAAATTCAATACATTCTTTCTTATCTTTTATTCTTTCTTTAATCAGTTTTCTAAACCGTCCTATTTCTAATGCAACATCGAATGATAATGGTAACATCTCGCTAAACCACGAAGGGATTGTAGGATTTCTGGATACATCTGCCTTTACATAAGCCTTCATCCCTCTAGAAAACAGGAATTGATATTTTTGCCCCCCCAAAACAAACACATCTCCTCTCTTCATTCTTTCCAGGAAAGATTCGTCTATCTTTCCAACTATTTGTCCTTTCCTCTCTCCTACTCCTATTTCAACAGTCATGAAGCTCTCAGCCGGAATGGTTCCAATGTTAGTCATGTATATCACTCTGGCCATCTTCCCCTTTTTTCCTATCTGCTTTGTCTTCTCATCATACCATATCTTTGCATAAACACTTCTATGTTCAAGCGCATAATCTCCTGCAAGATAACTTATAACAGATAAAAAGTCCTCTTTTGACAAGGTTTCGTAACAATAGCTCCTTCTAATAGTTCTCAACATCTCATCTATATTCCATATCCTTGATATAGCCATCCCATATATCTGCTGTGATAGTACATCAAGGCAATTCTTAGGTATTTCAGCGTTATCTATCTTCTTTTCTATCATTTCTTTCATTAAAATCGAGCATTCAACCAAGTCATCTCTATCAAGAACAATAAACTCCCCTTTAGGATTATCATGTAATTTATGCCCTGCTCTTCCTATTCTTTGCAATGCTCTTGAAGTTGATTTTGGACTTCTTAATAAAACAACAAGATCAATACTTCCTATATCTATACCAAGCTCGAGTGAAGTGCTCGAAACAACAACCTTTAGTTCCCCCTTTCTAAGCTTATCTTCAATCTCAAATCTCTTTTCTTTTGACATAGAAGAATGATGTGCCCCAATCAATCCGGCATACTTCCCTGGAAAATGCAAATCAAGGTAATGAACAATCCTTTCTGTAGCCGCCCTTGTGTTTGTAAATATTAATGTTGTCTTATGCTCTTGTATTAATTCATCAAGAATATGATAAAGTTTCTTCTGATTTTCCTGCAATCCAACTTCAAGAATATTCTCCCCAGGATAATCAAGATTTATCTCAATCTTCTTCATCAATTTAACATCTGCTATTAAGCAATCTCTGTCTTTTCCCACTAAAAATCTCGCAATCTCTCCAAGTGGCGAAATTGTAGCCGAAAGTCCAATTCTAACAGGTTCTATCTTGCTTATATCACATAATCTTTCCAATGTTAGCGAAAGATAAACTCCTCTTTTATTTGTCATGGCATGTATTTCATCAACTATAACAAACTCAACTGCCCTCATTTTCTCAACGAATTTTTTTGACGTTAAAACAATAGCAAGTGTTTCAGGTGTAGAAACAAGGATATGCGGGCTCTTTTTTGCCATTTTCGCCCTTTCCGCGGCACTAGTATCTCCAGTTCTCAATGCTACTCTTATTTCTTGCATTTTCATTCCTTTTTTTTCAGCAAGCCCCTTTATTTCCTTTAGAGGATTAATCAAATTAACAAAGATATCATTCGAAAGTGCCTTTAAGGGAGAGGAATAAACAGCATATATCTTATCTTCAAGCTCGTTCTTCAACGAAAGTCCAACCAGATAATTAAGTATGCCAAGGAAAGCAGTCAATGTCTTTGTTCCTCCAGTAGGCGCGCTAACAAGTATGTTCTTCCTGTCATTTATGTTCTTCACCCCGCATAATTGTGTGTTTGAAAAATCCTCAAATCTTGAAAAAAACCATTCTCTAACTAAAGAATTCAGTATTTCTTTTACTTCCTCAGCCTTGCTTGCTTCTATATATTCTATCTTCGCCATTTTCTTGTTTTATTATACTTCATTAATTAAGTATTATCAAAAATTAAACCAGTATATTAACTATTCTTTAAACTTCTTAGTTACATTATATAAATCTTATGAAGTTCATGAATCTGGTGGGCAATAACAACCTTTAAATAAGTTATTCAGTTTTCTTCTAGATGCCTCAAATATCAAAAGAAAAGAAAGAGAAAATATCTGAACAAATCTTACATTATTTATTCTTTGTCTCTCCATCGAATGCTTATACAAGCATAATCGCCAAGGAAATAGCAAGAGATGAAGAGTTTGTAAAGCTATTGCTAACAGATTTAGAGAAACAAAAACTGATAATATGTATTAATCTAAACTCTCAAGGCATTAAATATTCAAGAAGACAGCGTTGGAGGCTCAGCAACGAAGCCTATTTAGTCTATAAAAAACATCAACAAGTCTTAGATAAAAAGGTTGTTCCACAAAATACAGAGAGTATAGACGATTTAGATAACAATCCTCAATAGAATTATTATCTTTTATAACATATATCTTTATAATTCCACTTTAATTACACGAATTTGGTTGATAAAACAAACATGGACTTAATAAAAGAATCCTTTGCAAGAGCAAAACAAGACATCTTAAATTTACAAAGTCAAATTGAATTTATTAAAAATGAAATTATACAGATTAAACGAACAATGAAGGAAATCACCCTAACACATAACCAAATAACTCAAGCGGAAATCAACATAATTCCATCATTCCAACAGACGACTAATCATAAAATGCCCTTATACAGCTTAAAAAGCCCAATTACGCCAAGTTCCATAGGAAACGGTGGGGTTCCAACAGACAGACAGACAAACCAACAGACAGACCAACACATAGGAAACAAAGGGGTCTCCAACAACCGTAAAACTACTAAAACAGACCGAATTTCTCATCTGGAGAAGGTTTCCGAGGTCTTAGAATCTTTAGATAGTATAAAAAAAGAGCTAAGGAGCAAATTTAAGCGCTTAACTAACCAAGAAATGACTGTTTTTTCTTTAATTTATGACTTAGAAAATAGAGGTTTTATCGTCGATTATTCGCTTATTTCTCAGAAATTATCTCTTTCAGAGTCTTCAATAAGAGATTATGTTCAGAAAATAATCAAAAAAGGCATTCCGATAATCAAAACAAAGGAAAACAACAAGAAAATAATCCTTAATATTAATCAAAATCTCAAGCAAATAGCCACCTTACAGACTATCCAGTCTTTAAGAGATCTCTGACAAGATATAGCCCAAAAATTCAAAATTCAGTTCCCGTTATGCCGAATATCATCTAAATCTACCTATATCTATCAATATTAAATCCTCAAAAATAGCATATAATGCTTGCTCAAGGCTTATAAAGCTATTTTACCTCTTTCCCCTTTTTCATAATAATCAGAGAAATTGGTTCCTTTTCCAATCTCTCCTCACTTTTCCTTAAACTATCAAAACTTTTTCAAAATCAAGGATTTGACACAAAACCCCTTTCTTGTTAAATTTTAATTATTCCGCATAGTTTTCATTAGATTTCACTTTCTTTCTAACTCTCACTTTTGCGTATTTCGATAGTTTTTCCCTCATATTAGGTCTCACAAATACCCTTTTCTTACCATTTTTCTCTATTATTTCCTCAATTAAGCCCTCATTCTTCTGTTTTATGCTATTTATCTGCCCTCTTACTGTCGCTCTTTCTTTCCCTAAAACCAATGCCAGGTCCTCATAGCTCATCTTCATCCCCTCCCCAGCATTCAACAGTGTAAATACCAATAGTCTCTCATTCGAAGTCAATCCTCTTAAAATATCATAAAAATTGCCTGTTTGAACAGCTGTTTGAACACCTTCTTGAACATCACAAACAGCTGTTTGTTTGCCATAAACACCCATTTTTTTGAACAGCGGTTTGTTTTTTTCACCCCCAACAGCAAGATCAATTGCCTCGCGCAATCCAGTTAATTCATCATTTATCGACGACATTTCCTGTTTCAGCTCATTTACAACATCAAACAGCTGTTTGTCCTTATTATCAAGGTGTTTAAGCCACTTTAAAACACCAGAAATATCGCTCTTTACAGAACTAAAGCTTCTTTTAGTTTCTTCCTCTAGTTTTTTTGTGCTTTTTCCAAAAAGCCATTCCAACATAAATATATATCAACACTCAAAGTATTTAAATATTGCGTTTATAAGCCTTTAAAGCGCAAATGCATGTTATTACTTTTTAGTATTCCAACACACTCAAGAAATACCAACACATAAATCTAAACACCACTAAATGCATTTTAAACAGATGTTTAAACACCTACAAACACCCCAAAATAGACAAAAAAACTCCAAATAATACAAAAATGATTAAAAAATCACCCCCAAAGGCCTCTAAACCGAATAACTGCCCAATATTTTAAGCAATACTTCAAATTTGCAATTTCCTCGTAAACCCCATTATTTCCAGTGCATTTTTGCAAAAAAATAGCAAAAAATACATAAAAAAGCCATTAAAAAAATGAAAAAATGCATAAAAACAACAAATAATTAATCAAAAATAAGCAAAATCTTTGAGCAGAAACGCTTAAATACTAGTTTTCCCTTAATAAAATAAGTCCTTTTTGAAAGGAGGTTAAATAAAAATGGCAAAATTAACAGCATGGATTGTTACAATCCTGGGAGTTTTGTTACTCTTACCTTTACTCGGAGTCGGTTCTGCCACTGAAGGCGTAATAGGATGGTTGTTGGCAATAGGTGTATTGGTGGTAGGAATAGGAAAACTAACAAGGAATTACGGAAAGAGGCGAAGATAACTTTTAGTTGGAAGTGCAAAAAATAGCTAAAATTTGAATAGCATCTTAACTAAGATTTTCTATGAAGGTTCTTCAAACCAGAAGATTATTTGGGAAAGAATTTAAGAGGTAGTTGGAGCTGGCGATAGTTGTTGCTGTAGATTCTCAGGTGTTCTTGCAATAGTTTTAGGAATCGTTGTTTTCTTATTCCCAAAACTTCTTAGACGGGTTGTGGGAATCTGGCTAATTGTCTCAGGTATCCTGCTGTGTGGCAATTTATTCTGGATTTTAATTAAGGTCAAAGCTCAAACCTTTAAGCATCTCTAAGAACCTTAATATCAAGTATAAAGTTCGTATTAATATGAAAAACATCAATCCAAAGTTACCAAAACACTACTGCTTTTTCATAGTATTTTTTCATTTTTTCACCCCCAATCCCCAAAAATCAAGCTTTAATAATAAATAGGCGCGTAAGCGCCGTCCGCGCCCGACAGAGAAAGACTTAAATATTCTGAAATTGAGAGAATTTAATGTCAAACGGGCTAATTGTTTTGGAAGAGGCATTTGCCGGAAAAGCTTTTCTTGATGTTACCCATAATCAGTCCTATATTGTAATGAATTGTGCAGGGCGAGACGGATTTAATGCAATAGCAATGAACGTTCTTTATTTGAGGGAGGGAACAGAGCAAAGAGATATAAGATATCTCAATCTTATATTACGTGATGCGAGAATGCCCGAACTTGATCGAGACAGAGACTCTTTAACTCAAACAGCTCAAACTCCAACCCAAATTGTTGAAGCAGTTCAAGAAGAAGGAAGAAAAGCGGCTCAAAGAGCTAATTATCTTCGTTAAGAACCTCATCTTTTCAGCAAAAATAGTGTTCGTATTAATCAAATAAAACACAAAACTCTTAATCTGCTAAGGGCATTCTGCGGTTCATCGAAAGGTTTAAATATTCCAGTAAAGTGAGGTTTTCATGGCGACATTGATTTTAGACGAAGTGGTCTCGACGAATACTCTAAGTTGTAGAGGAGTGCCTAAAGATACTGATCCTTGTGCAATTGAGTTACCTCTTACTGCAGCGAATGCAGTCCAAATAGTAATTAACACCCATAAATCTGGAATGAGAGAGGTAGGTTGCCCATATTTGGCGGGAGCATTGTGTCAAGTAGAAGGTGGAGAATGTAGATATATATCCTGTAGAAATGCAAGGTATCTTCCAGAGATAAAAGCTTCTTAAAAATCGTTAATTTTACACATTTCAAAGGTTCCGTTAATGATGCTTGTGCGTACTTTTGGACTTTTTAACATTAAAATAGAGATTTATTCATAATCTATGTAATCTATGGTTTGCTTCCGCTCTCGCATATATGTATCCTTCTGCAACTTTAGCTAACTCATCTGCCGTAAGAAAATCATTCATTATAATTCCGCTATCACTATCTGTTACTCTCGCTCTTCCAGAGTCTATAAACCTGGGCAAGGATTCCCTTACACTTATAGGGAGAGCAGCGTAAAGCGTGCTTCCAAGATCTCTTTCTTGCTCTGCGTTAATTGGTTCCTCAAGATATCTCTTTTCAGCTGCATAATACCTTGTTTTTCCAACTTTAACGACTCCGGGTTTGGTAGTTAGCAAGTGGTCTTTCCAGAGTCTAATTTTCATAAAATAGTTTAGTAGTAAGGGTATAAAAATTGTTCTTTTTTCTCATGCTGAAACTTTCAAGCATCTCTCAAAACTTTAATCTTGAGGAAAAGTTCGCGTTAAGTATAAATCTTTAAATAGTCTTTCAGACACAAAAATAAATGGAAATTTAATCGTTAGAAAGATATGATCAATTACAAAGTGGAGATGTATTTACTATTTCAGGCCATAATGAAATGTCAATTCGTCTTGCGATTGTGCAGGAAGCATTTGGAAATCGTTTAAACTATATCTTTCCAAATCATCCCAGAGTTGATTCAGTTGTCGGACAAGAAAGTTTAGAAAATTTGGTTGTAGTTCGTCCAGCAAATCCTAGAGCAGGAGCAATTATTTTAGCAGGTAAAAAAGCAAGGGAACATCTCTATGAGCAAGACATACCAATTTAATTAAATTTTGGTATCAATAAATGGCCCAATATAATAAGATTAGCCAAAACTCTCATGTATTAACTATTAGATAGTAACAAATAGAAAGATTTAAATAGGTATTATTTCTAAGAAAAATATGAAATTGAGTAGATATGGCTTAATAGAATCAAAATCTAGTAGACCTCATATAAATTTAATCGGGGTTCCAGGAGATAAAGAAGATTTAGTTGTAGCGAGATTTGGTCCCGATACTTACGCCGTAAACAGAGCCGCCATGAGACAAGAGTATACTCATAGTTCTGATGTGCTCTCAATGCCTATTATAACTTTTAAGCCTAAAACAACTGCAGAGTCCATCGCAATTGTAGCATGCAAATTTAGAGATTTAGCTAAAAAAGATATTTTTAATCCAAATTGGTTGCAAGCAGGATATGTTTTAAGAGATTCTGAGGGTGTTTGGGCTAATCCGCCTGTTGCAGATAATGGTGAACCAATAGTTGATGCAAAAACACTTAATGCTTTAAGAGATAGAGCTACTAAATTAGGAGTCAAAAATGGAGATATATATGTTGGAGAAGATGGATTTGGTTTTGTCGACTATGGTTTATTTACAAGAGATGTTCAAGACGCAGATACCTTTGTAACCGAAGGATTAGCTAGAGTTTTGGAAAATACAACAGAACCTATAGCGAGAAATTTAAAGACAATTGCAGATAAGGCTAATTATCCAAGAGGAGTAAATGTTTGGGGTTTTGATCCTGTTAAAACGCCTGCATTGAAGATTGTCAGTTTGACTTCCGGTAGGCTCTTGGCCAGCTACAGGTTGTATGTCGGCGGCAACAGCTGCAATTGCGACAATGATGGCTATGCTTTTGGGGGTTTGAATTCCGGTGAAGCCAGTGCGCAAAAAAATTAAGCAGATTTATTAATCATTCTTTTCTCAAGATAATGTCTTAGTAGGGCATTTATGCTTTGCTAGGGCCCCACGTCAGTTAATAGTGCCTTAATCTAGATAAGGCCATAAAATAAATCACGACATTAAGTAAATAATGACTTACCAAATGAAAGGAATGGAGATTTATTATAATTATATTAGAAAACATCAAGGGATAATAAACGAACTGAAAAATAATGAGATTTATTATTGGAAGCTTATGGAAATCTATCAAGGTTGGCAGGCATATGCAAAATGGGCAAATTCATTTAATCTTAGAAAGAGAATATTAAAAGAGATTCACAAAATCAAAGAAGCAAGATTAAAACAAATAGCTATTTCTAAATGAATTATCTGAATAGAGTATCGTTTTGCTCCTTGTTTTTGTTCTTAATATTACTTTTTCTTCTTCCTTAAAATAATTTCATCTTTCTTTGTCTCAATTTCCAGAAAGCACCAGTAGTAAAAAGGTACAACTCAATAAACCTTGTCATGATGATCAAAGTCAACAAATAGAACAAAATTATTTGTCAAATCTACCTTAAATGTTAAAACAAAACTCTTATCTATATGCACCCTCTTAAAGTTGCTTAGATCATGCTTCAAGTTTTTGTATCTTTTAATAGCCTCAGAATCGTTATTTATTATTTCTTTGATCTTTTTATTGATAATCTCTACTTTCTTCTTGTCCTTTTTGACTAACTTAGATATCTTGATTTTTAACTCATCTGTAAGATTGAAGTCAAACATTATACTTCAAATAATGCATCTAGTTCCTTAATACTCATTTTTTTGTTCTTATGTCTTTCTAGATGCTTATTAGTCACCTCTAATATATGCTTCACATACTCCTCTTTTGGTTCTTTCTCAACAACTTCATCCCCATATAACTCGGCAAATTTATTAATTGCTTCGGATTTATCTTTAAGATTATATTTAGCTTTAAGTACTGCCAAAACCTTGCTAGCATAATTATCTAGCTCTACTCTAGCAGATATTGTTTTATTTTCCATGTGATTTCTTATGCATATCGCATGTACACGAAGTATATAAATGTTTTGTTTCAGGTTTTTCTAACTTTTCCTCAAAACAAGCTCATCCTTTCTAGCTTTAACTTCTAATTCATCTCCGGCTTTCAACCCAGACTTTGCCAAAACCAATTCTGGAATGTTAACCTTATATTTATAATAATTTGTTCCCTTATACTCCCTCGATTTCTCTTTTAATATTTTCATGAGAACCTCTCTTTGCCTACCTTTCTCAAAACATTTTTTATTTCATCTATTGTTTTTTGCTGGTCTTTTTTGTCAGACATTCTGACAAATCTAATTAATAATTCGCTAAGTTGATTTGAGTCCATCACTTTTAACTTATAGCCGTCCGTGATAAAATAGAATCTAAAAACCTTATATTTTAATTCTTTTATTACAATTCCGCCCACATTGCCAATAGCTTTCCCTTTTTTTGGATTATCTCCTAAGGAATACAGCAATCGAAATATAACCTTAGATTCTTCCTTGAACTTGTCTAAGATTTCATCCCTTAAGGATTCTGCTATTTCGACTTTGGCCATCTCTTCTCTGCCTCTTTTATAGCCTCTTCAATTGGAACAAATCCCTCGCTTGACATAAGGAACATTCTAAGATGCTCTTTTACTGCGAGATCATAAATTTTTCTTAAAATTTGATCATAACTCTCCCCTTTATTCCCGAATGAAGCAATCTTATTTCTCATTTCATCACTTAGCTGAATTGTTGTTGTCATATCTATAACCTCTATAGTAACTATAGTTTAAATACCTTTCTATTTTTTCGAAGTTCGCGAAGATGTACTAAACGAAGCGCAAGCTCAATTTTCTACAAGAATTTTTTCATCTGTGCCAATTGTCAACTTCCAATCTAATTTTATTAATTCTTTTACAGCAGGATTATTTGTGTTCAATTTAAATAAGTCTGATTTCCCGACTCTTCTTGTTTTTACGACAATATTATTTTTCTCAAGTTTGTGCCAAAATATTTGCAATGTAGAATAACTGATTCGTGAGTTCTTGGCTATTTCTGTTAAAGGATAATCAAAACTCGCGAAGGTTATCAAGAAATCAAGAACCTTAATAATCGGGCTTCCTCCAAATACCTCTACAAATACGCTGTCATTTAACAATGCATCTTCATTTCTCATATTTTATAATAAATTTTGAAGTTTTTAAATGTTTCTATTAATGTTATTATCTTACAATGATAAGAACATTTAAATATTCCCAAAACATCTATTCTAATGGGGGAAGAGGTAATCAAGGCCAGGTTGCTCTACCACCTAAGGAAAAAGAGGATAATAGAAGCAAAACATACGCATCACGATACATTAAAGTTTGGATTTCCAAAACATCTTGGCAAGGAAGTGGAAAATATGGCAAAAGAGTTAATTAAATATAAATGGTTGATAACAAAACCGACAGATTATGGCTTGCAGGTTTCTCTCAATAAAGAAAAGATAATGGAGATAGACGCGTTCATATTCAAGGTTTTAGGCTTTAAGTTTGATTGATTTTTCCCAAGATGTATTAAACGCAGTTCAGTTTATTGTATCAAATATAAACAAAGGGCAAGAAATTTAAAGTCACTTCTGCTTCTTCCTTATGAAAATGGAATGGTGGTTTTTTCTTGCGCTGATTGCCGCGGTGTTTTGGGCACTTGATAATGTTATTGATAAATATATTTTAACCAAGAAGCTTAAAGATGCATATTCCTATGATATCTTAACAAATCTAAATGATATTTTTCCTGCTATTATTATTTTTCTTCTCGTTCCAGTTGTCTTCCATCCAATATTCTCATGGGTGGCAATTGCTTTCGGAGCAATAACTGTTCTTGCTCTTCTTTATTATAATAAAGCAATGATGAAAGAAGAGATGTCAAGAATTTCTGCCTTGGAGTAGACTTCCCCTATTTTCGTTGCAATTTTAGCCTTAATATTTTTAAAAGAAACTCTTTCTGTCTTTAATTATCTTGGAATTCTTTTAGTTGTTATCGGAGCATTCACTATTTCTCATGAAAGAGGAAAAGGCAGAAAAATAGTTTTATCTCCTGCTATCGTACTTATTTTTATCTTTGTGATTTTATTTGCAATAAATGATGTAATAAGTGATTTTTCTCTGAATTTTATTGATTTTTGGTCTTTTTTCTTCTGGGCGAGTATTGGTAGCATAGGTGCTTCTCTCTTCATGTTAAGTTTTAAGGAAAAAAGAAAAACATTTATCAAAGAGATGAAAACTCTAAAATGGAGGATTTTTCTTCTCGTTCTAATCGTTTGTGGGTTTTACTATATAGCAGAGCTATCTTTCTATGCTGCTTTATCTATTGGCTCTGTAGCTTTAGTTTCAGCAATCGCAGCCACCCAGCCACTATTTGCTTTCTTTTATTCAATGGGTTTAAGAATATTCAAGCCAGAGATATTAAAGGAAAAATTTGATAATTTTGATTTGTCTGTTAAAATTATCGGAATAATTATAATTATCATAGGTGTTTGGATTGTTAGCACAATATAAATGTTCTATCATCTTTTTTCTATTTTTTATCTTTCTCTATAGAAGCATCAACATCAATAATCAAATACCGAAAAATTCCCCGACACTTTGTATAAATGAAGTTGAAGTCGATGTAGTTGCAGTGTTTGAATAAGCTGAATTCCCTGCTACATTGTATGCTTTTACTTTGTATGAATAACTGCTTCTCTTTCTCAATCCGGTGTCAGTATATATCTGTGTATTAGGTCCTAATGTTGCTACTTGTGAAAATGCTCCTGTTCCTTTTGCCCTTTCTATCTTAAATCCATCTTCATTGTTTGAATTGTCAACCCAGTTAATTCTTATTGATGTTGTTGACAATGTTGTTGCTGTCAATCCAGTTGGTGCGTTTGGAATGGTTGAGCCAGATACAGAATTAACTGTAAGAGAAAAGGAGGTTGTTCTTGTTACTCCGCCGCCTGTGGCTGTTACTATTATAGTTGATGTTCCTATTGTTGCTGTTGAACTCGCGGTTATTGTCATTGTTGTCGGGCATGTAGGATTGCATGATGTCGGAGAGAAGCTTGCGCTTACGCCAGAAGGCAATCCAGAAGCGCTAAATGTAACTGATTGTGTTGTTCCCGAAACAAGAGTAGCAGTAATAATATTTATTACATTGCTTCCCTGTGTTACTGATTTTGCTCCGCCGTTTGAAAGAGAGAAATCAAATCCAGCTGTCCCTGTCCCGAATGTTGCCATAGTGCTTTTGTCAGAATTCATGAGCAGAGTGCACGTGCTGGAAGTTCCGATGCAATCTCCTGTCCAATACTTGAATACATAGCCTGAATTAGCACTTGCTATCAATGTAACACTCGTCCCTGAAACATAAGCTTCATTACAATCAGTTCCACATGATATTCCTGCTGGATTCGAACTAACACTTCCTCCTGATGTTCTGCTAACATACAAGGTGTATGTTGTAGATTTTGGCAATGAACATGACGCATCTGTTCCTCTTGGCGTTCCTGTTCCTAAACATTGCCATAAGTAATTATTAGTATCATCTGGAATATCATTCAATGTTCCAGCTGTGCAACTATTCAATGTTGTCCCGCATTGTCCATTAACAGTTGTAACTATAGCATTGACAACAAGTGTTGCACTGGAACTTGCGGGATTATACTGTGAATTTCCTGCTGTGCTATAAACATAATTGTATGTTCCAACAGCAAGAGTCGCAATATCAGGATTGCTTACTGTCGCGCTGTTTCTTGTTAATGTGCATGTCAATCCAGCAGGACAGCCATTTCCAGTTGACGTTGTTTGCGTTCCTTGCGTTACACTATTGCTTGGACTTATGCTTATTGATAATACTGGAGTTATTTTAGATGTTGTTGCAAATGCCTCATTTGATAATATTGAGTCAACTCCAGAGATAACAGATGAAACTTTGTAATAATAAGTTGTTCCAGCAGTTAAACCTGTATTGCTATAACTATTAGTTGTAATTCCACTAGCAAGTAAAGTTTCTGCTCCTGAAGTTGTAGCTCTATAAACTTTGTATGTTGCTCCTGAAACAGCATTCCAGGCCAAGTTAATCTGCGATGAGGAAATTGCTGTTGCAGTTAATCCTGTCGGTGTAGGAACAGTTACGCAGTTTCCAGTTGAACAATATTGATTTACAGAGCATGATGTTGCTGTACTCCATTCTAAGCATGAATCAGCATCATAATTTCCACATGTCTGATATGCTGTTGTAGATGAACATTGTTTTGCTCCTGAAGGAGAACATTCATTTGTGCAAGACGAGCTAAATACGGCAGTTATTGTTTTGTCCGAAGAGATTATAGATGTGCATTGATTTCCAACCGGATTATCGCATCCTGTCCACGAAGAGAATGAATATCCTGAATTAGCAGCAGCGGTTAATATAATGCTTGTCCCAGTTACAACTATCTCATTGCAGTCGCTTCCGCAATTGATTCCTGTTCCAGTTATAACCCCACCTACTGAAGGATTGTTTGAAACGCTTAAAGTATAAGTTGGTTTTATTAATGAGCATGATGCAGTTGTTCCGCCATTGATTCCAAGGCAGTTCCATAGATATTGCGTATCTGAATCAGTCACATCTTGGAATGTTCCAGCTGTGCAGCTATTCAATGTTGCTCCGCAAACTCCATTTACTGGCGTTGTTGCAGGAGGAATTCCCGCCATTTTAGCTAAAAATCCATCCCAGCTTCCAGCATTAGTTACAGTTATTCCTCCAAAATCGATAGTCGCCGATGTCAGATAACCTGTAATATAGGCATTATTGTTCGCATCTATTGCAATTCCAACACCGCTTTCTGCTCCAGTATTTCCAAAGCTCTTTGATAATATGTAATTCCCAGAAGAATCATATTTAACAATATAAATATCATATCCACCATTGCTTATCAAACCACTTCCCCCTGGATTAATGCTATTTTGGAATGCCCCCGTAGCTAAAACATCATTGTAACTGTCAACTGCAACTCCATTTCCATAACTTAAATAACCATAAGGGGCGGCGAGCGACTTAGCCCAGATGCCTATTCCTGTTGCTCCAGATAATTTAGCCAGATATGCATTAGGGTAACCAGCATTTCCAATAATCGCGACTTCTGAACCAAAATCTAATCCTGAAACAAAGCTTCCAGTTATCAACGCATCCCCATTGCTGTTTGCAGCGATTGCAGAACCCCCTGCTGCTCCAGCCGCATTTCCAAATGACCTGCTCCAAATATATCCACCCGTAGAATTAAATTTACCAACATATCCATTCGGAGTTGCAGAGCCGTAATAAGGTAATGTTCCCCCGCCAAGATTTATAGGCCCATTTGTTATTCCAGTTAATAAAATGTTTCCATTGACATCAACGGCAACTCCTCTTCCAGAATCAACACTTACAGAAGCCCATCCTGAAGTAGAAGACTTTGCCCATAAACATCCCCCAGTCGAGTTAAATTTCGCCAGCCAAGTGTCTGTCCCAGAATTTAAATAAATCGTTTTGTCACAAAAGTTAACAGACCCTGCTGCTTGCCCAGCTAAAGCAATTTCTCCATTGTTGGCAATTGCAACCCCATAACCAATATCATTCGTAAATCCAGTTGCGGCGAATCTTCCTCCCATCTGCCTGCTCCATTGCACATCTCCATTCAATCCGGACAATTTAACAATAAAAATATCTTTTGTGCCCAAACTTGTATATGTATTAGTTCCGAATGTTGTTGTGTTCTGGAAAGATCCTGTAACAACTATTTCATTCGTATTTTTATCAACCGCAATCGCTAAACCCTCATCATCTAATATTCCTCCAAATCTTTTCGCCCATAGGACATTCCCGGAAGAGTCGTATTTTATGACATAAATGTCGTATCCTCCATTGCTTATCAACGTTGTTCCCCCAATATTCATTGTTCCTTGAAAAATTCCGGTGGCAAAAACATTTCCATTTGTATCTGTTGCAGTACCATAACCATATTCTACTCCTGTCCCACCTATATTCTTCGCCCATAGAACATCTCCATCAATTGCATTTGCTGTCGAACTTGTCCCGAATAAGTTTCCAAAAAAATCACCAATGGCATTTCCAGTTGTTTTTATTGTTTTAATAACATTTCCAGTTATATCTGATAAGGATAGTGCTGAAGCGAAACTTATAGATAAAACTAATAGAAGAATAATTACCCAAACCCCTCTTTTTAACATAGTTTATATAATTATTAAGTATATTTAAATATTTAGCCTTCTTTCTTTTTTCTCAAATAAATTGTTGTTCCAAGAGAGCCAACATAATAGAGGCCGTAAACGCTTGTCGCATATGCTGCAATTTTTGCATTATGCTGTGCATCTGCAATTACTTTCACATCTGGTCTCAGTCTTTTACTTTCTATTTTAGAGTTGCTTCTTTCTACAACAGATAGGCCCAAGTAAAGTAAAGCTAATAAGAGGCTTGCTGTTCCAAACCCGGAGACAATCTCTTCCATTAACTTCATTATATTTGCTGCAAATACATCTTTTTATATTTTAGCATACAAATCTTTATAAGTAATTTTAATTCTTTAGAACAACAACATTTGTCATTCCGCGCCTTTTTCTTTCAATAAGATTTCTATTTTCAAGCCTGTCTAAGATACGGGACACCTTTGCTTTTCCATAACCTGTTTTTTCAATTAAGTCTGCCTGGAATATTGTTCCGCTTTCTCTTACTATTTTGAATGTATCTTTGTCTTCTTTTCTTAAATCACTTAAATCATATATTCTTTCTTCTTGTTTTTCTTTTATCTTTTTAATTACTATTCTTTCTTTAGGTTTTGTGAATACAAGAACAATACCAATTACCACGATTATAGCAACTATACCTATTGATAGATAAGTTTGCTTGTTTATTGTATCATACATTGTGCAATTTTCATGTCCTGCCATTGTACAGCTGGAATTTACAATTTCTTTCAATGCGTTGTTAAAAAGAAAGGTTATCCCCAACACTACTATAGCCAACCCAATTACTAAATAGCCCACTTGTTTATTTTCCATAAATAAAATTGATTTTGATAGTTTAATAATCTTGTGAAACTAGTTTCACACAAGCAGTTTAATAGCTTATTTTCCTAAAGAAGATATGTCATTAAAAGATTTCAAGAAAGAACTGAATGGAGAAAGAGTAGAAGGGGATTTGATAAAAACTATTGCATATTCTCTTTTGACTTCTATCGTGGTGCTCGGAATAGCATATTATTTTAAATTGAAATATATTGAAAGCTTTATTCCAAAATATGGTTTCTTTCTCTTCTTTGCTGTTTTAAGTTATGCTCTCATTGTTCCCGCAATAAGACAAATTAGAGCTTACAACAACATGGCTTGCATGTCTGGAATGATGGTTGGGATGACAATAGGGATGATATCCGGATTTCTATCTGGATTTTTGCTCGGAGCTACAAATGGTATGTTTATTGGAGGAATATTTGGAATGTTTGTAGGAATTATTTTAGGAATTTGGGTCGGATCTTGTTGCGGAGTTATGGGTTTTATGGAAGGTATAATGGCCGGTTTGATGGGTGGCTGGATGGGTGCAATGACCTCTATTATGTTGCTAAATGACCATCTTAAACTCGCAACAATTGTAATATTTATTGTATCTGCAGTAATTTTGGTTGCTTTGAATTATATGATATATTTAGAAACAAAAGAGAGTGAAAGGCAAAGAAAAGAAGACCATTTCATGACCATATTCATAAGCTTTATATTGATGCTTGCCACTATTCTTCTAATGGCATTTGCGCCAAGAGGAATATTACAATGAGCAATAACAACGGATTTTTTATTTTTGTAATAATTTTTGTAATTGTAGTCGCGGGAATATTTGTATTTTTTAGGACTAATATTGCCAGTGGTATTTCAGCTTCAAAGAGTTATTCAAACGCACAAGTTGTTAAATTAAGTGTTTCAGGAAGCAGTTACATTCTTTCTCCTTCTACTGTCAAGAAAGGGGCTCCCGTCAGGATGGAAGCCGATATGTCAAAACTTCCAGGTTGTTCAAAATCAATAGTCATCGCGGCTTTTAATGTGAGAAAAGTTCTTAGTGATAAAGATAATATTATTGAATTTGTTCCAGATAAAGCAGGAACATTCAATATCGCTTGTTCCATGAATATGTACCGGGGAACATTTACTGTCTTGGATGATTCTGGGAAAGCATCTACTTACATAGAGTCGGCAAATACCAAAGCCGGAAGTTGTTCTTCCAGTAGTAGCAGTAGTGGCGGTTGCGGCTGTGGAGGATAAGTCTTATCTTTGTTCGATAGGCCAAAGTTCTTTTCTGAGCTTCCAGAATTTGTCTAATGCGCTTCCCTCCTCTCTAAAAGAGTTTGTAAATAAGTCCTTTATTCTTTTCTTTGAAAATTGTCCTTGAACATAAGCATAATACAATCTATCTCCCAACCCATATCCTTGCTGGTATATAAAAAATTCATCTTTTGTCAGATTTGGAAGAGATTCTTTAATCTGTTCAAGAAACATATTGACTTGTAAAGGACTCATTGGCACTATATCTTTGTATGCTTCAAAATTATTTATTCTGTCAGGCATTCTCAATTTGGAGCTAAAAAAGGCTAAAGTTTCGTCAATTGTTCTTTTTGGCAGTGTTTCTTTATCTACTTTTTTACTTTTATAAAGAGGTGCAAGGCTTCTCAAGAAATGGGCAGATTCTTCTCCAATCCCCATCACCTTTTCTTTATCTACAAAAATAAATATTGAATTTAAATTCTGCCAGAAAAAGCTTTCGTTAAATTTTATTCTTTCTGTGCATTTATTTAAAATAATTTCAGGTAATCTGCTTGCTTTCAAGTCCTCCTTTTCACCAAAATGATAAACTTGCGGATAAAAAGGAATCCCTAATCCAATTTCTTCAGCAATTTCATCAATAGCATCATAAACCATCACTTCTACCATCTGCCTCTTTTCTTCATATCTCACGAAAAGTTTTGGAGCAGGATATATTTAAGCATTTATATATTTCATTAAGTTTTACAAAAAGCTTAAATATGGCGCTTTTTACTGGTAGAGATGCATAAAATGACTACTTTTATTTATGGAGCAGTTTTTGGAGCAGTAGTAGCTATTGGCCTTGGTATTTCCTGCCTAAATAGGTCCCTTCCAATCAGTCACAGTGAAATATATCATGTTCGTTCAAAAGCAAAACAAGAAATCTTGGTTGAGACAAATAATATTTCAAACAATTACGGTAGCACAAACAAGATCAATAATCCAGCAGTAAAAATGTTCAACATAAATATGCTTGAGCAGGTGCTGATGATGCCCCGCGGCAAATAATTAATTTTTGGATTAAGTTTTAATTAAGATACAGCAGAATAATCAATAGAGTATAATTATCTTTTTAAAATGCCTTTGTTTTCTGTTTCAATGGGGTGGTTAAAAAGTTTGGGTGTTGCAGGGCTGTTGCCTGCTTCTTCGGGCTGTGCAATTGATTATGGGATTAAGAGCCAAGCAGATTTAGAGCAGAGAATTGCTGCTTCTCGGGAGATAATTCAAGAGAGGAAATTGGAGGCCAAGTCCCTTTCTACAAGAGAAAAAGCAGATTACTTTGAAAAAAGAATTCTTAATGAATTAATAATTTTTCCCTATTACATAATCCCTGAAGATATAGAAAAAGGAAAACCAAAACTAGGGCATATAGAAGCTACAATGCATTTTCTTTCTGCCTTAGCATATAAATATGCGGCCACAAAAGATGCTGAAACAGAGGTTTTAGCTTCGAAGGTAATAAGCTCCATAATAGAAATGGATCGAGCCAATGGCTTAGATGGCTATCTTCCTTTCAAGGTTGCAAATGAAGATGGAAATCTTATGCAGACAATAAATGAAATTCATCCAAATGTCTATCTTCAGCTGTTTTTTTCATATGTATCTGCAAAAAGGTTATTCAATTCAAGCGAAATAAGTGAAAAAATATCCTTCCATTCTTCACTAATAGCCTCTTATTTTTTGAGAAATGATTTTGTTCTTAGAGATAATAGAGGAAATGTGATGGGCCCAGGGCATTCAGTTGGATATAATAATCTAAAGTCAACAGGAATAACTTCCCATGTCGATAATCTTGGAGGTTTGTCATTAATTGAATCGTGTCTTTATCTGATAGACAAGGAGAAAAATCCTGCTTTGATACAACAACTGGAAAAACAGAAAAAATATTTTTTAAGGAAACTTAATACTAATGATAAAATGCAAGCTCTAAGCTTCAAGTTTCTTTTTATGGAATTTCCGACACAATCAACCCATTGGCTCAGTTTTTTAAGCCTTCATTCAGATATTATTTCATCTGATAAGAAATGCTATCGCGTTGCCCTAAAGAGGCTGTTTTGGGCAACAAGAGAGCAGCATAATCCTCTCTTTGATGCATTATATCTTGATTCTGGATTCAACATTAATAATAGAAATAGAGAAAAATTGACTAACGAGATTGATTTTTGTCTTCGCACATATCCATTAACCCTAAATAACAGGGAAATATTAAACAGCTTTGACTTGAGCATAGAAAGAAGGCCTCCGAGAACTATAAAGATGATGTGGCAGAAAGAGGCAAAATATCCTCTTCCAGTCTACCAAAGAGGTCTTAATGGTTTTAATTGGAAAGTTAATCAGCTTGCTCTTGATGAAAATGTAAAAAGAACGCTGACTAAACGTGGCATAGAAAGAACTATCGGCACAGGCAACGCAACATATACAGGAAATGATTATCTTCTTTTATACTGGATGAATGAATATCTCAAAACCAAAGGATAATTTTACCACCACTTGTTCAGAAAAAGCCAGATTATAAAATAAATTATATATATTAATCCGAACAGGAATCCAATCCAAACCAGGAAGCTCAGAACACTAAATATTAACCCAAGGATTATCGCAAATATAGCAAAGTAAAGAACTATAGTGACTGGAGAGTTTCTTGAAAAGAATTCTCTTGGCCTAAAATATATGTAACCTGAGCGAGATACTTTCATTCTATTCTAAAATAGTTATTGTTTATAAAACTAGCTTTTTTAAATGACCGATAATTAAGGAATATATGCATTTATAGCCAAGTTATGAATGTGCTTCCGTAGCTCAGTTGGCAAGAGTACCGCACTCGTAATGCGGGGGTCCCGGGTTCGACTCCCGGCGGAAGCTTCTTATTAAAAGGTTTTATATATCTTTAAAGATATGTCTATAAATGGTAAAGGGTGTAAAATATGCAATTATATGCTTTCTTTTGTGGATTTGCGCCCCCCTGTTATTATCTTCTCTGCAATTTACAATAAATAATGTTCTTATAGGCAATACCTTCCTATACTACCTATTAATTCCAGCATTGTTTTTTGGGTTATTGGCCTTTTTTATAAGCAATATTAAAGAGGATTCGAAAAGAGTTAGCCTATTTTACGCGCTTATGGGATTTGCAGTCTGGTTTTCTCCAGCTCTTTATCTTTTGAAAGACAGCAAGTTCTTTCTTTCACTTTCGCAGACATTGCAGTTATCTACTATTATTCTTCCCTCGGTAATTCTTGCATTTTTGTTTTTCTACATCGGAAAGAATAAGGAAAACCCAGAAAAAGATATAACTGACTTATATATCAAGCATTTTCTTGTTACAAAAAAGAATCCGGATTAAAAAGAACTATAGAATTTACTATCAAAATATTTATAAACTAAATTCATCAAGTGAAATAATAAAAAGAGGCACGAAATGGGAATTATATTTAGAAAACATCAAAAATATACTATTTTTGAATGCCTCGAAAATCGAGGATTTTCAAAGTATAAGAAAAGCCAGGTTCATAAATGAAAAGATGGGAAGCAATTTAGACTTAAGAAAGTTTCAAAGTGCAGATTCAATTGTAGATGCTTATTCAAAGATAGTTTCTGGAGGGAAGATTGGCTATAAAGCAGTCATAGAAAGGAAGAAAATCCCTCCAAAATGTGTCAAATGTGGTCGTGGAGGAGACGATGGCCAGAAATTCTGCCCCCAATGCGGAGGAAAAATGCTTGTCCCTTTAATAAATTGTCTTGGCTGCAAGAAAAGAATTGATGAGGGTGCAAAATTCTGCACGGAATGCGGTCATAATCTTACACAGGAAGAAAATCCTTCTTTTAAAACCAGTTAATAAGCAAGATTTATTAACGATATCTGTTAAATACTTAGATGAGGGAGATTGTAGCAGATATATTGTCTAAGCATGTAAAATTAGGCAAGAAGAAGATTGTAGATTTAATTGAAATTCCGCCTTCTTCCTATTTAGGAGACTATGCTTTTCCTTGTTTTTCTCTCGCCAAAATAGAAAAGAAGAATCCTGTGGAAATTGCCAAGGAAATTTCTTCTAAGATTAAATCAGATGAGTTTGAGCTGGTAAAATCAGTCGGCCCTTATGTCAATTTTTTCATAAACAGGAATCATCTTGCAGAGAAAACCCTTGATTCAATCAGGAAGGCAAAGGATAGATATGGCTCTGGCAAGGACAGCAGGACAATCCTAATCGAGTTTTCACAGGCTAACACTCATAAATCCTTCCATGTAGGGCATATAAGAGCAACAAGCTTCGGAGAATCTCTTTCAAGAGTTCTGGAGTTTAACGGAAATAAAGTGATAAGGGCAAATTATCAGGGAGATACAGGAATGCATGTTGCTAAATGGATATGGTGTTATAAAAAATACCATTCAAAAGAAGAATTGAAGAGAGAAGAACCATGGATTGCTTCCATTTATGTAGAAGCGGTTAAGAGACTTGGGGAAAATGAAAAGCTTCAGGAAGAAGTTGATGAGATAAACAGAAATCTTGAAGAAGGGAAAGATAAGGAGTTGATGAGTTTATGGAAGAAATCAAGAGATTACAGTCTGCAAGCCTTTGAAAAAATATACAAAGAACTCAACACGAGATTTGACAAATACTATTTCGAAAGAGATGTTGAAAAAAGAGGAAAAGAAATTGCTCAGGAATTAGTTAAAAAAGGGATAGCTGAAATTTCAGAAGGAGCAATAATAATTAATTTTGAAAAATATAATCTCGGTGTCTGGGTTTTATTGAGAAAAGATGGGACTGTTTTATACTCTGTAAAAGACCTCGCCCTTGCTGAAAAGAAGTTTAAAGACTTCAAGTTAGAGGGCGCAATAGCAACTATTGGCATGGCTCAATTTCTCCACACTTCCCAGATAAAGAAAGCTTTGGAATTAATGAAATTTTCTAAAGCAAAAGATTATAATTTTCTTCATTTTGCCGAAGTTAGGCTTCCTTCAGGGAAGATGTCTTCCAGAACAGGAGATAACATTCTTTATTCTGACTTTATGAAAGAAATAACAGATTATGCCAAATCAGAGATACTAAAAAGGGAAAAAGTAAAGGGAAAAGAATTGGAAGACAGAGCTCTGGCAATTGCAATTTCTGCAATAAAATATTCTTTATTAAGACAGCACTCAAATAGTGTCATTGTTTTTAACAAGGAGGAAGCCCTGAACTTTGAAGGTAATACTGGGCCTTATTTACTTTACAGCTATGCGAGAGCAAGAAGTATTTTAAGAAAAGCGAAGTATAAAAAACAAAAGCTAAGTATAAGAGCAATTACCGATGATGAAAAAATGATTATTGCTAAATTAAGCAATTTTCCAGAGATTGTGCGCAAAGCATATGTCGATTTATCTCCAAGCACAATAGCTAATTATGCCTTCCAGTTATCCCAGAAATTTAATGAGTTTTATCATTCTAACAAGGTAATAGGAAGTGATAATGAATCTTTCAGATTGGCGATAGTCGACTCTTTTTCAATTGTTTTGAAAAATGCCCTTTCTCTTCTTGGGATAAATGTTTTAAAAAAGATGTAATTTATTCGCACAAATTATTCTTCAGGTTTTTTGCTCAAATTATTTCTCAAATAAGAAAAATAACCTAGAACAAGGATAGCATCCATACCTATGGTCAATATCTTGTAAATTTGCATCTTCTGTGCATGTATTTCATACTTTTCCATCTTATGTTCTCCTCCAGCCCTGTTCATCATAATATTTTGGTATGATGTAGCCGCCAAGGGCATTAATCCTATTCCTATAGCTAGTCCTGCAGTTAAAATTGTCTTTTCCAGCTTATTTAAGACCATCCTTTTCCCATTTTTTAGGCATTAATAAACATTTATATGCTGGTTTATATCAATAAAATCTAAATATACTCTTAATCACAGACAAAAATGGATATCTTAATCTTATTACTCTTTAATCTGGTTTTTTTATTATTTGTAACATTAATTTTAGTTATAATTTTTCTTGTTAAAGTAGGAAAAAGGAAAAAAGAAGATAATGAAGCAATAAAACATATCAAGAAAAGCGTTTCTTCATGATACTTTTATAATTTTCTTTGGTGAAAATTGATAGATTTAAAAAGTCTGTTTAATCATTTTTTATGTAGGCAGACCGGCGTGCTAGCCCTTCGCCATTCATCAGCGGGCTTTAGGTGGGTCTAAAGGAGCAAGTGAGGCAGAAAGTTAAAAGTCTTTTGCTGGACGTTGACGTTTTGTCCTGTTCGATCTTGCTCTTGTGAAACGGGTCAGACCTTGATCGGAGCAGCCCTAAGCGAGAAGCAAGGTGCTTATAGGTAAACAAAGCTGAGAAAAGCAGGAGGGTTCTTTTAATTTTTTTCTAGGCAAACTCCCTGCCTACACTTTTTATATTCTATAAGAAATGGCAAACAATCTAAGGGTTATTTATACTTGTTCTATCTTGAAAGAAATATGAGGCTCTCGGAATTTTATCATTATCTTTATATTTTAGGACATCTATCTGAGCAATGTCATATATACCATTGCTTGAAAATTGAAAACCTTCCACGCCCAAGATTTTTATCATATCTTCTCTTTGTATATCTAGCTGTCGATTGGTTTTAACAGTTATATCTCTTTTTCCCGCTACTCGGTCTTTTAACCTCACAACAGCAGAAGAACTAAATTCAGAAAAGTCATTGTTGAAAGAAGTTCTGACCTGTCTAATAGGTATCTGGACCGTGCCATCTTTCTCATCAAACGCAGGTTGGTAAGGAACTTCTGCTAATATCTCCAAATCAAACTCAACCATTTTTCTAGCTCAATTTGTAAGTTTTTAAAGATTATTGTGGTAAACAACCAAGTGATTATTTGTCTAGTAGATTTCTTTCATAAAATATGTTCAAAAAGAGGCAGGCATATTATTTACGTAAAGCCAATCATCTAAAAAGATATAAAAAGCTGTTTTGTGTGTTTAATCAATGGATAAAAAAGGGCAGTTCTTCCTCATAGTGGCACTGGTTATAGTCGCTGTGCTTTTTAGTTTGGGAATCGTTTATAACAAGGCAAGAACACAAAAGGAAGATACTAAAGTCTATGAATTATCAAAAGAATTAGACTATGAAGGAGGAAAAGTCATAGACAGCGGAGTTTACAGCGGATTGTCCCGTGAAGGCATATTGAATAATCTTACTCTTTTAGCATCAAATTATGCAGACTCAAATACAGACAGTCAATTTCTTATTCTTTTCGGGAATTCAACTAATGTAACTTTAGTTAATTATACAACTTTGGATTTAGGAAGCGCATGTGTTGAGACAAGTTGCGCAACAGGACAAATAACAGACATTTCAAATACTGCAGTCAGTCCAGATGGAAATAACTTGACAATTACAGTCAGCGGGAACGAATATGATTTTGATTTAAGGGTAGGCCAGAACTTTTATCTGATAGTTAAGAAGACAAAAGCTAATGAGACTTATGTTTCGAGGTCATAATTGCAATAATATTTAAATAACCAATCTCCATTCAATTTTTATGGATAATAAACTGGGAGATAATTATATTAAAGATTTGATTTATATTTCAGGCGGTAGGGCGCAAAAGAGAATGATTGAGAGAACGCTGTGCTGTATGACGAGCAGCAGGTGCATACCGAAGCAAAAGATTTAAGGCGATTATCAAGAAAGTCTTTAGAAAGCACGATTTAATCTGCAAAGATATAAAAACCTCTCTGATTTGTTTTATTAATGCTCAAGAAAGGAGATAAAAAGGGAGTAAGCGAGATAGTAAGTTATGCTCTTTTGGTAATCATTGCAGTAGGAATTGCTGTTTTGGTTTATGCTTTTCTAAGAGTTTATGTTCCAAAAGATAAATTAGAATGTCCAGACAATATTGCAATAGCTATAAAAGAAGTTGCTTGTAACTATGATTCTGCCGGAACAACTCTAGAATTAACTCTCGCAAACAAGGGTTTCTTCAATATATCAAATGTCCTTATAAGGATGGGAAACGAAAGCCGGCAGACAAAATATTTGTTAACTACAGGTTCAAAAGGATTCAAACTTACTCCTCCGTTGCCTCCTGGAGAGGAAGGGGTAAGAGCTCTTCCTCCTTTGAATGTTCCAATAAGAGCAGTGAATGCTCCGGGAGTGTATAATTTGGAAATACAGCTGGCAATGAAAACAGATAAGGGCATTGCCTTGTGTAATAATGCCATTATTAATGAAAAAATAAATTGCGCCGCTACTGTTCCCTAGCAAGATGTAGGCTTCTAGAGCTTATAGCCTAAAAGAACATCTCGTCGAATATGTTACATAGTACTAAATTCTGCCAGTATGTTTTATCTTTTTACATATAAGCCATAGGACATATCTTCAGTAATTGTCCGCAATTCGATATTTATTGAACAAAAGAGAAATATTTTGCATTATAACAATCTATTTATAACTTCATCCTGTCTTTTTTCCATGAAATTTGCTCATTTAGGGGACTGTCATTTAGGTGGTTGGAGGCAGCCAGAGCTGAAGGAGCTTAACTTCAAAAGTTTTCAGTATGCGGTAGGCAAATGCATATATGAGAAGGTAGATTTTATCCTTATATCTGGGGATTTATTTGATTCTGCTTATCCTCCAATAGAGACTCTTAAGGAAACATTTCAAGAATTTAGGAAGTTAAAGGAGGCAAATATACCTGTTTTCTTAATTGCAGGAAGCCATGATTATTCTGTCTCGGGAAAGACATTTCTTGACGTTCTAGAAAAGGCAGGTTTTTCCACAAATGCCTCAAAATATGAAGAAAGAGACGGGAAGATATTTCTCTCTCCGATAGTTTATAAAAATGTAGCAATTTACGGCTATTCTGGAAAGAAGTCGGGGCTCGAAGTAGATGACATAGAAAGAATAAAATTGCAGGATTCTCCAGGGTTGTTCAAAATTCTTATGTTGCATACTGCTATTAGAGGCGCTCTTGGAGGTTTGCCTGTCAAATCTGTTGACGAAAGAAAACTTCCCTTTGTGAATTATCTTGCTCTTTCTCATCTGCACATAATTTACAGCAAGGAAAATAGGGTTTATTCAGGGCCAATATTCCCGAATAATATCTCAGAGCTTGAAGAGTTGAGAAATGGGATGTTTTATATTTATGATAATGGAAAGGTTTTCCGGCAGGAGATAAAGCTGAAAGAAGTTCTTGTTCTTGATATGAAAACTAAGAATGCATTGAGTGTTACTGATGATATTCTATTGTCTTTGGAAAATAAAAATGTAAGCGATAAAATAGTTCTTTTAAAACTTTCAGGAATTTTGGAGCAGGGAAGGTCTTCAGACATAAATTTTCAGAAAATCGAGGAATACTTAAGGAGAAAGAATGCTTATGTTTTTTTGAAGAGCATTTCCCGTCTGCACCTACCTGAACCGGAAGTAAAAATAGACTTTATAGACTCTGTAAATCTGGAAAGCCAGATAATAAGAAATTTCGAGCAGAAAAATCCTAACAAATTTAATACTTTGATTAATGAGCTTTCAACAGCCCTTCAGGTTGAAAAGCTGGAGGACGAGAAATCCATTGTTTTCGAAGAAAGATTAATGTCAGAAATAAATAGGATATTGAAAATATGAAATTAAAAAGAATTTTTATTAGGAATATAAGATCTTTTGAGAATCAAGAATTAGAATTTCCAGAAGGTTCTTTGCTTTTGGCAGGAGATATAGGGACAGGAAAAACCTCTATCTTGCTAGCGATTGAATATGCTCTTTTTGGACTTCAGCCTGGACAAAAAGGCTCCGCTCTCTTAAGAAATAATTGTGATTTTGGGGAAGTGTCCATAGAAATAGAAGTAGATGGCAAAAATGTGATTATGGAAAGAGCATTGAAGAGAACAAATAAAGGAATTTCAAGTGATTATTCTTCCATAACAATAGATGGAGAAAAAACAGAATCTTCTACAACAGAAATTAAAACAAAAATTTTGAAACTTCTTAATTATCCTCAGGAGTTCATAAAAAAGAACAATCTTCTTTACAGATATACCCTTTATACTCCCCAGGAGCAGATGAAGCAGATTATTCTGGAAGATTCAGAGACAAGGTTGAATATTTTAAGGCATATTTTTGGAATAGATAAGTATAAGAGGATGAGGGAAAATTTGAATATTTTGCTTAATAAATTAAAGGAGGAGTCGAGAATGCTAAATCTTTCTCTTTCTGACCTGGAAATAGACAAACAGGAATTGGAAATAAGAAAAAAATCTTTAGCGCAAATTATAAAGGAAATTCAAGAAAAGCAGGCAAGAGTTTCTGAAAAAATAGAATTCAGAAAAAAAATAGAGTTGGAAGTGAAAGAATCGGAATCAAAGATAAAGGAAAAAACCAGTTTTGAAAAAGAAGTCGAAAAAACAAAAATCATGATTGTCACAAAAAAAGAATCTCTTGTTTTGACAAACAACGAAATAAAAGATACCCAATCGAATATTTCTGAGATTAAAAAAGAATTTAAAGAAGAGGATTACCAAGTGGTTTTATCCAATCTAAATAATATAGCGAAAGAAGCAGAAATGCTGAATAAAAAATTTATAGACTTTTTATCGGAGATAAATTCTCTTGAAAAAGAAAAAAGAGAAAATCTCGAAAAAAAAGACAGGGTTTTTGGAATGAAGTTTTGCCCAACATGCCTGCAGGATGTTTCTGTGCCCCATAAGCACAATATCCTGCTTTCTACTGAGAGTAAATTATCTGAAATAAAAAATAAATTAGAAATAGCATATAATAAAAGAAAAGATATAGAGCTTCTTTTGGAAAAGAACAAGGAGGAAAGGCTTAAGCGGGAGGAAGACAAGCTGGAATTGGACATTTTAAAGTCGAGAATTTCTTATATAGAAAAGTCAAAGAAAAGATTGGAGGAATTAATGAAAGTAAGATCTAGTTTGGAAAATGACATTCTTTTTCTTACTTCCCATGTTGAAAGTTTGAAAGAAGCGATTCTTAAATTTACGAGATTCGATAATTTGTTCAGGATTAAGCAGGAAGAATTGAAAAAATCTCTTTATGAAGAAAAAAATTCAGAGATTTCCCTTGCAGAATTAAAAAAAGAATCAGAATTTAAGAGGCGGGAGATTGCCCAATCTGAAGAGATAATAAGCAAAAAAGAAATTTCCAAGAAAAAACTTAATAATCTATTGGAGCTAATTGATTGGTTGTCTAATCATTATCTGAATTTGATTGACTTTATTGAGAGGAATATAATGATAAAACTAAGAACTGAATTTTCCTCTTTGTTCAACAAATGGTTTAACATGCTTGTCCCAGAGTCTTTTGAAGCGCAGTTAGATGAGAATTTCACTCCATTGATAATCCAATCTGGAATAGAAATGGATTATTCATTTCTTTCTGGAGGAGAAAGAACTGCCGTTGCCCTCGCATACAGGCTTGCTTTGAACCAAACGATAAATTCTATTTTGAGCCAGATAAAAACCAGAGACATAGTAATTCTTGATGAGCCAACAGAAGGCTTTTCCGAATTGCAGATAGATAAGATAAGAGACGTTCTTGACGAATTAGATGTTTCTCAATTGATTATAGTAAGCCATGAGCAGAAGATTGAAAGTTTTGTCGGTAACATTATGAGGGTCAAGAAAGAAGCCGGTATTTCCAGCGTAGATGTTGAAAAGAAAATAATACCATAAAACTTAAATACCTTAAATATTCATTATTCCTGATAGAGAGTTTCTTTAAATACTATGAATGAGGAAATTTCAAAAAATGTATTAAAATCGAACACGAGTATAGTGGGGATAGTTTGTAAGGATGGGGTGGTTGTTGGGGGAGATAGAAGGGCTACAGCAGGCACCATTGTTATGTCCAAAAATGAGCAAAAAGTGGTTAAGGTCAATGACTATATCATCGTTGCTGGAACGGGCATTGCTTCAGACATTGAACTGAATAAAAGGGTTGTTTCTGCCGAGTTAAAACTAAAAGAGTTAAAAACAAAAGTCAGGCCGACAGTTCAGGAAGCTGCAAATCTTATAGGAATGATGGCCTACAGAAACATAAGAACTCCGAGTATGATTATGAGCATAGTAGGAATGCTCGTTGCAGGAACTAATGAGGATGGGACAACTGCACTATACACCATCGAACCGGCTGGAGGGGTATATCAGGTAAAAGATTATGATGCAAATTTTTCCTCCGGAATGCCTTATATTTTAGGTTTATTGGAAAGGCAGTATCGTAAAGACCTTTTTGTGAAAGAAGGGATTGAACTTGCTAAAGAGTGCATTAAGGCTTCAACACAAAGAGATGTAGGCTCAGGCAACGGGATTGATGTATTTTCAGTAACAAAAGATGGAATAAAACATGTTGTCTCAGAAGAGATAGTTCCGCAATATAAATAATAATTCATATTTATTAATCCTACGGAAGAAGTAAGAAGCAAATTATAGTGTCTGTGTTAAAAAATTAAAGTTATGTTAATTTGGTCTTTATGACCTATAAAATAAAATGTCAGATATCTTAAAAAGTATAAAAGAAGAATTGCCAAAGGTTATAACTGATGCCGAATTTGAAGGGGCGAACATAGTTCTTTATACAGATGACAAGGAATTTTTTAAAACAGGAGAAAACAAAATAAAGGCAGTTGTAGATAGAATAAAGAAAAGAGTAGAATTAAGGGCGGACAAATCTATTCTCGCTTCGGAGGCTGAGACAACGAAAACAATCCATGCTCTTGTCCCAGAAGAAGCGGCTATTACAAACGTAATATTTGATGTGCAAAGGAGTTCAGTGGTAGTCGAAGCAAAGAAACCAGGCTTAGTAATAGGCAAGCAAGGTTCTATTTTAAATGATATAAAAAAATCAACAATGTGGTCTCTTTCTGTACAAAGAAGTCCGGCGATTCCAAGCAAAATTACAGAAAAAATCCGTTCAGTCTTGTATGCAAATAACAATTATAGAAGGAAGTTTCTGAACGAGATTGGAGAAAAAATATACAAGGAATGGAATCCTGAAAAAATGGACATGTGGGTAAGGCTTACTTATCTTGGTTCAGGAAGACAGGTGGGAAGATCTTGTATTTTGCTACATACTCCAAACTCAAAAATTTTATTGGATTGCGGAATAAATCCGGCTATTGCAGAAGGTCCTGAAAGATTTCCATACCTCAATGTTTCAGAAATAGGAGACATAAATTCTATCGATGCCATAATTGCCTCGCATGCTCATCTTGACCACGTTGGCTTGATTCCGTACCTGTATAAAATGGGTTATAAAGGACCAGTTTATATGACTGCCCCAACAAGAGATATCGCGGCATTGTCTCAACTGGATTTAATTGGGGTTGCCTACAAGAAAGCAGAGTTTCCATTGTACAGGGCAGAAGACATAAAGGAAATGGTAAGGCATTCAATAGCTCTGGATTATGGGGAAGTCACCGATGTAACTCCCGATATAAGAATAACTTTCTATAATGCCGGGCATGTTCTAGGAAGTGCTCAGGTGCATATAAACATAGGAAATGGCCTGCACAACCTGGTTTATAGTGCAGATACAAAATATGCAAAAACCCGCCTGTTGGATCCAGCAATAAATAAATATCCAAGAATAGAAACCCTGACTTTAGAATCTACATATGGCGGAAAAGATAATGTTCTTCCTCCAAGAAAAGAAACAGAGCAAAAATTTATAGAATTAGTTAAGGCAACCATAGAAAGAGGCGGCAAGATATTATTTCCCGAGCTTGGTCTTGGTCATGCACAGGAAACAATGCTTAGGGTTGAAGAAGCAATCCGCACAGGTGAGCTACCCAAAATACCTGTTTATATTGACGGAATGATTTGTGATATCAATGCTATTCATACAGCTTATCCTGATTTTTTGAGTATGTCTGTAAGAAACCAAATTTTTCAGGATAACAATCCATTTACATCAGAGATATTCAAGCGTGTTGGTTCGCCAGCTGAAAGAAAAGAAGTAATAGAAGGCGGTCCTTGCCTGATTATTGCAACTTCCGGGATGCTTGTCGGGGGAGCTTCTGTGGAATATTTCAAAAATTTTGCAAGCAATCCTAAAAATGTCATAGTCTTTTCCTGTTATCAGGGAGCAGGTTCTTTAGGAAGGCAGGTGCAAGAAGGCGGGAAGGAATTTTATGTTGACGGAGACAAGATAGAAGTCAAGATGGAAGTCGAGACATTATACGGCTTATCAGCCCATTCCGGAAGAAATGAACTTCTGCAATTTGTTTCAAGGATGATTCCAAAACCCAAAAAAATAGTAATCCATCATGGAGAAGTTTCCAGATGCTTAGATTTGGCTTCCACATTGTACAAAAATGATAAGGTTGAAACTAATGTTCCTAAAAATTTAGAAACTCTGAGGTTAAAATGACTTTAAATTAATATATGACAATGATGGCATCTCAACTAAATCAACATTAACTTTAATAATCAATAAATGCAGGGAATAACAGGATGAAGCACACATTAAAAATTACATTAATTCTTATCGCAATGTTTCTTATTGCCCAATTAGTGGGTATAGCAGTTATCAACCAATATAAACCAGATGTAAAACAGATAAATGTTGATGGAAAGACCATAGAAAACAAGACTTATAATTTTCCTTTTGGGATGAATCCTCCGCAGGATACCAGCCCAGAGTCTAATTTATGGTCAATAGTGATTGCAATAGCTCTTGGAGTCATAATAATTCTCACTTTAATGAAAGTAAGAGCAGAATTATTTATAAGATTCTGGTTCTTTCTTGTAATAGTTTTTGCACTCGGAGTGACAATTAATTCTATTATAGTGCATTCCCAGATTTCATTATCTGCCAGATATCTGATAATTGTTGGAATCCCTCTAATCCTTGCAATATACAAAGTCTTTCGGAGAAATATGATTATTCATAATCTTACAGAATTAATGGTCTATCCGGGAATTGCCGCAATAATAGTTCCTCTTTTGAATCTCCCAATGACTGTCATTCTTCTTGTTTTGATATCAGTTTATGATATTTATGCAGTCTGGCAGGCAGGTTTTATGCAGAAGATGGCAAAATACCAGATAGAAAAAGTCAAGGTTTTTGCAGGGCTTTTTGTTCCATATATAAGAAAAGAAGACAAAGCTTTGCTTGAAAAACTGAAGAAATCAAAATCCAAGGGAAAAGGTAAAAAGATAAAAGTCAGCTTGGCAATTCTTGGCGGCGGGGATGTTGTATTTCCATTGATTCTTGCTGGAGTGGTTTTGATGACATTTGGCTTCTTCTCAGCAATCATTATCGCTCTAGGTGCAACAATTGCCTTGTCTTTCTTGTTTTATTATTCAGAAAAAGGCAAATTTTATCCTGCTATGCCTTTCATAACCGGAGGATGCCTAATCGCTCTAGGATTAGTTTATTTAATCAATTATTTAATGTAATCTTGTCTTGAATCCAAACCCCACAATTTGATCAAAATCGGGGGCTGCTATAACTGAGCTTTCTTTAAGCCTATTTGCCAATAACTTTGCTTTTGTTTGGGAGTTGACTGCCCTTACTATTTCATCCAATTCTTCCTTTTTCATAGGAACTATTCTATATGATTTCAATTCAAGAATTGCAGGCTCATCAACCCAAGATAAAAATGGAAGGCTATCACTGGAAGAATATTTAAAACTTCTCAACATATAAGGGCAAAGGATGTAGTGCCCGTCAGCCATTCCAATGTACTTGCCGCCATGTGCTGCTGATTCAGATTCAAGTGAGACATATTTTCCAATATAATAAGAATATGGGCTTTGAGGTTCTGTCAATTTTATCCCCCTGAAATCCTTTTCCTCATCGACAGCGTTGTTCTGTCTATCTATTTTTTTATCAAATCCAACCATATTCCATCTCGCAGTTGCCCATTTATAAACCTTCTCTTGTTGTAACTCTTTAATGGGAACAATAGAAAGGTTTATAAATCCCTTGTTTGTGCCTACTGCATGATAATTAAACAGGAACTAGTGAAAAGAATCAAAGAGTATTTTGATTTAAATATTTATGAAACTAAGGTATGGCTGGCATTGCTTTCCAAAGGATTAGCATCTGCAGGGGAGGTAGCTGAGCTTTCTGGGGTTCCAAGATCAAGAACATATGATGTTTTAGAATCTCTTGAAAAGAGAGGATTTGCGATAGCAAAGATAGGAAAGCCTGTAAAATATCTTGCTGTTAAGCCGACAGAAGTTATTGAGAAGATGAAATCAAACTTGCTTCATGATGTTCAGGAAAGAGTCAAATCATTGGTCAATTTAAAGACAACCCCCGAATATATAGAACTGGAGCAACTGCATACTACTGGCATCTCTCCGATTAAATCACACGAAATAATCGGCTCATTGAAGGGAAGGGCAAATGTCATGGCCAAAATCCGTGAATTGCTCGAAAATTCAAAGAAAGAAGTATTGATATGCACCTCTGCCCTTGATTTCGAGGATAAATCCAGAATACTTGTTCCAGCTTTGGAAAAACTCTCAAAAGGCAATATAAAAATAAGATTGGCTCTTTCTGGAGAAACAGATAAGATAAACAAATTGAATGCAAAATTGAGTATAAAAGCTAAGCATACTGAATCAAATGCAAGAGTCTTCATTTCTGACAAGACAGAAGCATTATTAATGGTAACCCCGCAGAATAGCGAGGATGAAATAGGTATATGGCTATCAAGCCCTTACTTCACAGATTATTTAGCAAGAATGCTGGAAGGCTCTTTAAAGAACGGCAACGGAGGAAATTAAAAATGAACTATATGCAAAAAACTCTTAAAACTCTTTATGAGAATGCGCGAGATTTAACACAGATAGCTGTTGTAACAATGGGAACAATATATTTTGTTGGAGGCTGTGCCCACAATGTTTTTACAAAAACAGGACATCCAAGTGCAGATATTGCTACAGGAAGGTCACAACCTACAAGACTTGAAAGGTTCATAGTAAAATCAATAACTGGGCAGGAATTAACTGCCAGTAAAAGAGAGGATAATTAAAAATGATATTAAAAAGACTAATCTGTGTTGATGAAAGAAAGAATGAAGTCGGAACATCTAGAAAAGTAAATGCGGAGCAATTATCAGATCCTATATGCTTGACTCTTTTTGAACATGAAGGAGATGTAGACGGTCTGAGATTCCAAGATAAAATAGCCGGTGCAAAACCACACCAAACAGCAACGCATTACTCACGTTCCAATACTGCCCTTTTTGGTTCTGATGGGGGATTAATTTATGCTATTCAATATTACAGAGAAGAGCCTGGAAGGAGGGGATATTAAAAATGAACAGGCCAATGAAATATATCTTGCTTGGAGCATTATCAGTTTTAGGAATAGCGGGAATATTTTCAAATCATGAAAGAAGTTTTCCTCCATTCTTTACAAGAAAAGTTGGGAAGAGCTATGGCCTTCTTGTTAGTGCAATAACAAGATTTGAAAAAGGCTCTGAATTTTATGGTCCTGTTGTTTCCCTACTTAATATTAATAGCGGAACAATTTACGGCCCATGCATTGGAATTGTTGGGAATGAAAGCAAAAATGGCAAGGTATTAGGGTTAGAAGCATCTTTAGGGAGTAATATGCCCCACAGTAGTAATGATATTCCTTCAACAGTTAGGGGAATTCAACTATCTCTATTTGTTAATAGCCAGAAAGAGGGAAGGGCGCAGATAGGATTATTTAATCATACTCGTGATAAAGGACATTTCCAGTTAGGTCTTGCTAATTATTCAGATTCAACCAATCAGAATCAGTCTCCAGTTCAAGTAGGTGTATATAACAGCGCCAGAACAATAGACGGGAAACCTAAGAGAGCATTTTTAATCAACTTCTAAATTAATTATATCCATTTCATTGAGTTTTTCCTGATTATCTTTCTTGTATTTCTTTATGAAATCCTTTGCTGTGAAATTAATTTTCATTCTTGAATAGATTTTTCCATTTTTTGTAAAGGTGTTATTATTTGCCTTTTTAAAAGCAGCAACATTTTCTTTCATAGTTAACGGAGGACCTTGTTTAATTATTTCTTTTCTTGATTTAAGAATAAGATATAAATCAGCATTCCTCTTTAGTTTATAATCAAACTCATCTTTAGTGATAATAAAGTATTTTTCTAATTCTCCTATGATGAATTTGGAGAATTTTCTTAACTTTGTTCCAGCTATATCTCTTTCTTGTCTATCTGTTTTTATATTAATATGCAGAAATTCACTATCATTCTTTTTAGCAAGTTGCTTAAGATTATTAATGTTAATAGCCTTAACTTCGAAATAGCTAATATTTGGATGTTTAAGGAAAGAATTAATTGCTTCTTTTGTTTTGTCAAATGTCTCCAGACTTAAGGCAGCCAAAACATTTCTTTCTTTCCAGGTTGGATCAACAAGAACAATTGGACTGTGGGTCTTGCTTTCATTCATTTCTATCATTATCTCTTGTTTTTTATATTGCCTTTCAGGATCTATTATTATTTTCTCATTATCTTTTCCTGGCCTTCCCGAGGCTTTACTAAAGGCTCTTATCATGTTTTCAAAAGTCTTGTAATGGATAATAAGGCATTCAATCGCATAACCTGAAAAGCCGGAGATATATGATTCTGCCCCATAAACCTTTTGCGCTTTAAAAAATTTTTTTGTAATAGATATTTCCTTTCTTAATTTATCATTTAATCTCTTCTTTACATAATTGACATGAAAGTAGCTCAAATCTGTGGTGTTTCTTGCCTCATTTGCTTTTTTTATCTTGATAACTGGAATAATTTCAAAGGCTATCTTTCTATTTTTCTGTATTTGAATATAATCTCTGCTTCCATGAACTTTTTGATATTTAATTTTTAAATTTTTTATCACTCTTTCTAAAAATAAAGATATACTCTTATCCGCATACTTTTTATCAAATCTTACAAATATATCTATATCATATTCCTTTCCTTCCATCATTGTGTTTTTCGCAAAGCTTCCTCCAACAAACACATCTGCTTTTATTTTCTGTTTTTTTATGCTTTTCTTCAATAAACTTAGAAATAATTTTGTTTCACTTTTTAATATATCAAATTCGTTCTTTTTCATAGAAAAATCAATATTTTTCAGCAATTTTATTCCCATTAAATAACAAACAAGGAGATGTTTTTAAATTGCACTATTTAATCTATTCTTCTTTGCCCATATTTATTCTTTGAGAAGTGAAGTCAACTATATATTTCCCGTCTTCTAATTGATATACTCTTGGCTTGTTCATTTCAAATAACTTTCCTAAATCAAGAAGGTATTTTCCCGGCTTAAGGACTTTTATGCTTTCAAAATCAAGGAATATGGGGTTTTCATCATTTTTTGCCCCCACAATATCTCTGACATCTTTTTCCATCTGCTTTTTCTCTGCTGTTGATAAGGCAGGAATTTCTTTGTTCTCAAGTATTTCTTTTAACTTCTCTTGTTTGATGTAAAAGAAGAATTTGCTTTTGCATTTCCCGCAGCCTTCAAGAACTTCCTTGCTCCCATCATCATATATTTCAGAGCAATGAACGCATTTGTATGGCATATTTATAAAACAGGACAGGGGTTAATAAATATTTAGTTAGATCATCAAAGATAAATATTAATTGCTATTTAACAATTAAAATGAGTATAAAAGTAATTAGCCGATATTCAAGGATAGTTAGTAATCGTGAAGATAATGGTTTTGTCCTTTGATGCCTTCTGTTCACTATTGGTAGTTTACCAATATTATCTTTAACCAAGTTTATTTAATAGTTTCAAGATTGAATGCTAGCTTATTTCAGCAGCAATTCTATCTTCTTTGGGTCTTTCTTAATTTCCCTGATTATGGATGCTGGACCTATTAAGGTAAGGGCATTTGTGTCTCCCACAAGCCTTTTTGCAATGCCATATTTTGCTTTAGTAAGAAAGCCCTCATTTTTTACATTGGGCTCTATGACTGCAAGCTCAATTCCCTTGAAGTTTTTGACATGATCTACCAATGCCATTGTGTCTTCTATTAATCTTGCTTCTTCCTCGGGCCTTAGTCTTCCATGCAGGATGACTATTTTGTTTCCAAGAACCAAATTAAGGATTTTCTTCACCCTCTCCGATATTGTTAAATTTTGTATCTCCGAAAACGGAATTACCTGCAAGCTCAACTCTTTTCTTAGTTTTTTTATTTTCATCTTTCTTTTTTATATTTATTTTAGACCTTTTTTGAGAGCCTGAATAAGGCTTCATAAAATTCATCCATGTTTGTTCCTTCTTTCGCGCTTATTCCAACTAATTCATATTCTGGGAAAGTTGACTCGAATTTCTTCACATTAGCATTTTTCAAGTCAATTTTATTCGCCACAAGAAGAACAGGTATTTTTCTTGCCACTATATTTCCTATTATTGTTATGTTCACCTGTGAATATGGATTTTCAGTAGCATCAAGAACAACAACAATTGCATCCATGTCATCAAGCCATTGAATAGATTCTATGATTCCTTGTGTTGCCTCTTTAGCCCTTTTTTTTGAATCTTTTTTCTTCATTCCGTAATGCATGAAATCTTCATAATCTATTTTCGTGGCAATCCCCGGAGTGTCAACAATCTTAAAGGTAAGTTTCCTGCCTTTGTGCTTTATTTCTACTTTTTCCTTGAACTGCACATGTCTTGTCTCGTGAGGAATTTTGCTGACAACTCCTATTTCCTCTCCAGTCCAGTCCTTGCATATTCTATTCGCTAACGAGGTTTTTCCTGCATTCGGCGGCCCATAGAACCCTATCTTTATCTCCCTCTTTCTTCTAAAAAGCGCTGCCAATATTCTCTTTGAAAAATTTTTAAGTATTCTTATCATCTTTTCATTTATGAACTTCACTTTTCTTATATTTTTTAAATATAATTATCATCTTTTCCAAATATAACTATCATAATCTCCCCGATAAACGCTATTCTCCTCTTCTAATTTATTTGCCATATTCTTTTTCAGATTTTAATGATTAATAAATCTTGTGTCTATTCCTTCAGGATGTCTTTTTTCCAATTCTTTTTTCACTTTTCTTTTCTCAAACAACCATTTGCTTTTTCCGTCTATTTTCTTGAAGGCATAGCTAATTTGCTCTCCCGTCCAGCCCGATTCCTTCAGTTTCTTCCTTATATCCTCATCCTTTAATCCTGCCAGTCTTGAGTTGTAAATGAAATTAACCAGATTATACACATCATTTCTTGTCCTGAACAAGCGGTTTTCGTAATTATTTTGGTACCATCTTCTCATTAATATGAATACTATGGCTGTCGCAGTGATCACTATCCCCAGGCCTAAAAGCAGTAAGCCCCATCTGAATTTTGGCTTTTCTGCCTGCCCTATCTCTTCAAATGTTCCAAGCTTGCTTACAACAGGAGACAGATAAGCCCCGAGCTCATCTGCCTTTACATCGCTCTTTATCGTAAATTCAAATGATTTTCCTCCACTGACCTCAATATATGTGGCACTTCCATCATCTAAGTTCCTTGCATCATAATTTTCGGCAAATTTGATTCCTTCTCTTGGGTAATTTATTATAAGATAAGCCTGCTCAGGATTATCTTTCTTTCCGCTCAAGGAAATTTTAAATTTCGTCAATATTGGCTCTGGTCCAGAATCAAACTGTTTTGAGATAACGTCATAGCTTATCCTTGAATCATAGTTTGCCTGCATCCAGGTGCTTATGCTGCTCCTAAGGCTATTCTTTGCATCATCTGTCAAACTTGCATTTGATATCTCTTCTATAAATTTGGTGTCAATATTTGAGTATCCTACAAGTAATGGAAGATTGCTTCCGGTGTCGCTCTTAGATATCGTAATAGGGACATTCAAATCAAGCAAATCGCCCAATAACTCTTCATACTGGCTATCGTTAACGGCATTATTGAATCTTGTTCTTATTCCAACAAGACTTGCATTGATTTCACTCGTATTTATTTCTTTAATTAAGTCACTTCTTATCCAATCAGGGTAGCTCTTTATGCTGTTTGTTAAATTTATGATTCTTTTCTCATAGCTGGTTAAGGTTGAATTTGCAGCTTCTTTTACATTTCCAGTTGTTACTTTAAATGTTTTTGTTGTAGTAGT
The DNA here is from genome assembly GCA_018303825.1 of Candidatus Pacearchaeota archaeon. Taxonomy (GTDB): domain Archaea; phylum Nanobdellota; class Nanobdellia; order Pacearchaeales; family GW2011-AR1; genus JAGVXK01. Next base: position 6,198 of record JAGVXK010000019.1, on the reverse strand, counting down.
TGTGCCTTTCTTTATTACTACACTAACATCATATGTTCCGCTATTCATGTAAGCGTGACTTGCTTTGTTATCATTTGAACTTACCGAGTCACTTCCATCGCCGAAATCCCATGTGGAGGTAACATTACCAGAAACATTTGCAGTAAACAAAGTATTCTTTCCAATAGTTACAAATTTTGGAGAAATATCAAATGTTAAGCCAAGAGTTATATTTATGGTTTTGTCCAAAATACCAACCCCGTTAAAGCTCAGCGAGAAAAGCCTGTTTCCATTAACATTCGGCACCAAAATATTCATATTATTCAAAATTAATTTTACGAAACCAGAACTAACTTTAAAATTCGAAACCACAATATCGTAAACATAATTGTTAGAAACTGGAGTCTCGGGGGGAATTCCATCAGCTAAGTATCTTATATCTACATTGTCTATGATTATATTTTGGTTTAATCCGGAAAGAGAAAATGGAATAACACAGCCCCCAACACAATTGTTGCCATATTTGCTGTCTGCATATGCTCTGATTAAATCAATCAAACTTGCATCATTATTCAATTTTGCAAATAAACTTGAATTAAACTCTTTATTAATTGTAGCAAATTTCAACTGAGTTTGATAAATTTTGTAGTCTCTTACATAATCTCCTTGTCCTGCATCTATTTTTCCGCAAGTATCTGTTGTCTCGCTTTTTATTGTGAAGTTTGTCAGATAATCTCCATACAAGCAGACAAGAGCATCAAATCTATTTTGAGAGGCATATTTTGCAATACAATCCAAGTCTTGAACATTTTGCGTGTTATTCGGAATATCACATGTTGCAACTGGGCTGATATCGCTAGCATTAATATTGTAAAGTTCCATATGCAATCCATTCTTATTTATGGCGCTGTTATTCAAAGATGCTCCAATTTTGTAGGCCGGAGCAGGAGCCATTGATATTTTTTCACACAGCTTGCTTGTTCCAACAGAGATTGATACGATTCCAGTTGAACTATCATCATAACATCCATAACTTTTAGCCGCACAAGCAGTATCTTCATATTCACTATTAAAAAAATCATAACTTCCATCATTTAATAAATCTAAGAATAATTGATTCGCGCAGGAAGAGTTGGCATCGCTGGAAAGGTGGAATTCGAAATCTTGAATTTCCAGATTCTTAACCCCTAAAAAGGCAAATCCATAAATTTTTTTCCCACTAAGAGCTATATTTTTGGAAGTGGCAGAATTGAAAAAATTGTAGTCATTTACACATGTACTTGGACTGCAAGTATAACCATTGCCTTGTCTGTAACCGCTCTTATTCATTAAATCTAACAAGGAAATCGAACCATCAAAATTGGAAGTAAAATTCGAATTTGTCTGATTGGAAAAGCTTATGTTTATCCATCCAATAAGAGTATCTCCTCCGATATATTGGCTCGAAATGCTTGCATTTCCAAGATTAAAACCAGCAGAAGCTAAGCTTGTCATTCCTAAAATAAGAATAACTGCCACAACTGCAGTCAAAAGTAGCTCTTTTTTATTCTCCATTTTTTCTTTTTTTAAAGTTAATATAAATTGCATAGACAATTATTATGCTTATTGCAGATGCAATCAATTGAAGCATGCCGAAGAATGGAAGAGTTATTGTTCCTTCCTCGCAGTCAGCACTTATGACTCTTGGATCTATGCATCCTCCGGTTGTTCTAACTATTCCTCCTGTCAAGGTATTAACAAATTCATAATCACACCAGTTCATAGTATTCAGTCCTTCTAAGCATCCTGTTTCAGTATAATTCGAGAAACGTGTAATCCATGTTCTGCTTCCATCACTATTGTCTGTAGTGAAATTATACCAGAATCCGCATGATGAGCCTGTTTCATCCCATACACACCCGTATTGATTATCAAATATGTGCTGGTTTGACGGCAGATTGCTCTCAACAATTATCTTGTCATTTTCCTTTGCGAAATTACAATCCGCGACACATTGAGCTTGTTTATTTCCCGGAACATTGTTGTAATCTCCGCAATTTCTTATCTGTGAATTATTTAAAGTCAAGGTATTGCACTGGTTTGTGCAGTAATGGCTTGTAAAATCACAAGTATAATATACTGGGCAGCATCCTGCAGGATATTCATCAGTAGGAAGAGCATCACACGTCGCTGCGCTTGTTCCAGTAGTATTTAGCCATCGATTTCCATCAAAGTATTTGGTTCTGTCATTGCTGCATTGCGCAAACTGGCTTCCTCCAATTCTGAACGATACTTTATCGGTTCCTTCTTCTCCAAATGCCTTCACTAATAAGGCTATTTGCTGGTCTCCAGGCAAAGTATAATTTACTTTTCCATTTTTTCTTGCATATCCCTGTACATTTGGAATGCCTACGCCAAAAGTCCAATTATAGAACATTTCATCAAAAACTCCTTTTTTGTTTAACGTATCTAAAATAGGTATATTTCTTATCATGTCAGGGCAATTTCCTCCGAAGCAGATTAAAGTATGCACAAGGCTGTTTCTTGTGTCATTAAACACATAACTATTGCTTCCATCATAAGAAATCTCCAAATCAGTATACATCTGCCCATCTATCGGGGCACTGATGATAGGCACAACATTTACCCCCTCTCTTATTATGGTAATTGTTACCCTGTCTGTTGCACTATCTCCCTCGTTATCAGTTATAGTTAGTGTTATTTCCTTTGTTCCTCCCTGGAAATATGCATGAGTGAATGAATCCTGCGTAATTAAATTACCATCACTTACATTCCAAGAAGCGCCGACTATTCCTCCATCAGGGTCATAGCTATTATGATTAAAGAATACTTCTTCTGCTGTAAAGTTTATGTCTCCGTCATTTGGAGAAATTATTTGCGCAATTGGAGGAACATTCCCACTAGGGATTTTATCAACAAAAAGCAAATCGCTTACATTGTTAAGAGAGGTATAATTCGCGCTGAAGTAAAACTCCCAAGGATTAGGCTCAAGACAAACATTCGTGAAAGGAATGCACTCTCCTCCCGCCCGCATATCTTCATTTGTAATATCCCACCTTGCTATTGCTTTTCCATTTGAGGCAGGAATTTGCAGTGCATTTGCTCCAACTCTTACCTTGTCATCAGTAAATCCATCCTCTTCATATATTGAGAAATTGACATTAGTTATTTCTGGCCCCGTTAATGCAACCAGCCACACAGGTATGTTGACGTTTGTGTTTCGGATTATAGCAGAGCCGTCAGACCTGTCAGACCAGTAAACTCGGCATATTCCGGAAGGACATCCAGCAGGAACAATTGGTGCTTGCTTGCAGCAAACCAAAGTTGGATAACTTGCATCAGCCCCAAAATGAGCATTTGTATTTGAGGAAAGATTTATTATATTTTTTTCATCAGAATTGCAAACAGCCCTGTTCGTGCAGGATAAATCTCCATAGCAAACATTATAATTATAATTATTTAATGTATTAATTTCTCCATGAGCATTTGTATCTCCTGACAGTTTAAGAACCGTGTTAGTGCTAGTGCATAAATGTGGGCTTGCTCCCGAATAAGTTACCCAAAACTCCGTGTAGCATATTGCTTTGTTGTAATTTACTCCGTTCCATAATTCACCATGCGCATTCGTTATGTCTGAAATTTTAAAGATTGTCTGGTCAGGAAGACAGCTTCCAGAATCAATGACTCTTCCAGTGAAGGACTTTCCGTTAATTTTTCCAAAAAAGCCGTTAAAATTGAACGCTGAAACGAGTATAATCGAGAGAACAACTACAGCAAAAATGCCTGCAACTAGAACCGCTTTTTTCATTATTTTAAAAGAGAGAAGGACTTTATAAATCTTAGTTTAATGTTAAGTCAATTATCAAACTTAACATGGTTGACAGTTATATTCTCCTTCAGTAAGTTCAGTTTAATGGAAAAATTCATTATTTTTATACATAATTATGTGATTTGTCCCCCTAAATCTCTTCAATAAAATGTTAAGATACAAGGTTTACTTAACATTTAATCTATTGCATCATAAAATTATAGAGGACTTATGCGGTTTTAATGCCCATTTGCGAGAATTTAGCTGGTTTCCTGCCACATAAATATCTTGACTCTTCTTGGGGCTATTTTTGTCAGGACAGAGCTGATTGTCCTTTCTTTTGTGTAAACTTCGTTATCAATTGTTGTTGGATAAGGGACCAAAGGGCAGGGAGTATTATCCATTTCGCATATCTTAACTTTATACTTAATATTTGGATTGGTTAATTTAGTCGCCAGAAAATCTTCTATTTCAGCTTCCACACCCGCAACATCAGCAGTGGTCACTATTTTTTCCCTCAGGATATTGTTGTTGGCAATTTCATCAAGCAATGTCGGTAGTTCTTGTGACAAATCCTTGCCATTGTTGATTTTTTTCTCCTGAACCATAAATGCCAAAACCCCAAATATTATTATGATTGCAATGCTCGCCTCAAGAATTCTTATCCATCCTTTTTTATTTACCATGTTTTTACTATTAAATTAGCAAATTTGATTTCTCCGTTTTGCGCTAAAACCTTGACTTTTTCTTCATATGCAAAAACTTCTGATTTGCTGAAATCTGCAATTTCCGCATTTATGCTATAACTCTCATCAAATATCATTCGAAAGCCAAAACTTTTTTCTTTCTGAATTTTTAAAGAATTTTTTAAAGAATCATAGCCTGCGTCAGAATAATAGCTTTTATTCATCTGCAAAATTTTTGCCTTAGAGACCAATCTTTCTGAATTTACAGAGGCAATGTCATAAAAAGATTCATCTAATAAAGGATGTTCTGAAATAGTTTGTGGCACAAATTCTGCGTTAAATTTTATTACGATAAAATTATTGCCATTTATTTGAACATAAACCAATCTATTTTCAATTTCAGCATTCAGCCTATTTCCGTCATAATTTTCAGCAAGAGCATTCATGCCTGGACCTAAATCACTAATATTGATTGCAACTATATTAGGCAGGGGATCCGAGAGGATTTTTATAGAATAGCTGACAACTTCTGTGCTTGAATTTTTGATAATTTCATTAAAGGCAGATTTTGAAAATGTTTCTCCCACAATTGGATTTTTTAGAGGATTAAAAAAATATATTGCAAAACCAACGAATCCCATAAATAATACAAAAGCTAATATGACCTCTATATGGCTGACCCCCCTCTTTTCCATGTCTAGATATAAATAAAAGTGTTTATATAAGTTGTCTTCTTATCATTACAAAATGAACAAAGAAACGCTTATTCAGAAAATAAAAGAAAAAAAAGAACTTTCAGGTCTAGATGATTCTGTCATCCTAGAAGTTTTGGAAAAGGCAGTTTCACAAAGCAAGGTTAATTTGCAAACAGCGAAAAAAGCTGAAATAAAAGATTTGATTAAAAAATCAAGAGCAGAACTGAGAAAATTTTCCGGAAGATTTACCTCTTCTTTTGAAGAAAGGCTTTCACTCTTGAAAGAAAATAAAATTCAAGAATTGATTAAAACGCATTCATCAACAAGAGAAAGGCTAGATTTTTATCCAACTTTGAATAATTTAATAAAGAATTTGAGAATCAAATCAATACTGGATTTAGGATGTGGGTTGAATCCGATTGCCATAGCATTTGAGAATCCAAGAATAGAGTATTACCCCTGCGATATAAATAATAATGATTTGAAAATAGTCAAGGAATTTTTCAAAAAAGAAAATATTTCTGGAAAAGTATTTTTCTATGATTTGAGAAAAAAAGACCAAAAACTGCCAAAAGTAGACCTTTGTTTAATAATGAAAGTCTTTGATGTGGTTGAGCAGCAAGGGCATAAATTAGCGGAGCGTATAATAAATTCTGTGAATGCCAAATATTTTCTAATAAGCTTTTCGACCAAAACACTTTCAGGAAAGCCAATGAACCATCCCCAAAGAGGATGGATTGAAAGGCTTCTCTCAAGACTGGGATATAACTTCCAAATCATCAATCATAAGAATGAGATATTTTACCTTGCTTCTAAAACAAAAGAATCCGTGTCATTATGACTGATAAAAGATAATTATTAAAAACAAACTATTCGATTGATTAATTTTATAGTTAAAGGCTTTAATCTTCAATCATAATTATAAATATTGTTTTAAATGTTAGCAAGAAATCCGTTAAGCTTTAGCTAACGGATGAATTGCGTACTTATTTATTCTAAAAAATATTACTTTCAGGGAGAGTTTGTTGCA
>JAGVXK010000002.1 GCA_018303825.1 Candidatus Pacearchaeota archaeon | reverse complement strand
GCAACAAACTCTCCCTGAAAGTAATATTTTTTAGAATAAATAAGTACGCAATTCATCCGTTAGCTAAAGCTTAACGGATTTCTTGCTAACATTTAAATACTGAAATTTCAATGAAGGGGAGATTAAAATGGGAAAGATATACATACCAAAACTGCCTCTTGAGCAAAGGTTTGGAGAAAAGCTGAACAACTGGTTAGAAGAAAAAAGCATGGAAGGTAGATTAGAAGAATGGCTGATAAGGCATCCAAATACAGTAGAAACTATTGGAAAGGTAATTGATGACTTGACATATCCTCTTGGAGATATGATGTATGCTGGGGGAATTTATTGGGCAATTAGCGGATTTGCAACTAACAACCAAGCAGAAGCTGCCACGGGAATGCTTGTAGCAGGAATTAGTTCTCTATATAATTACGGATTTACTTCAGAGAATTCTCATAATTCTCTTCAACCTTCTTCCAATTTATGATATTAAACCATGAATCAACGTAATCTTTCCTTTTATTTTGCCATTTGAGATAATATGAATGCTCCCAGACATCAATGCATAGCAAAGGATATTTTCCCTCGCTTATCGGAGAATCCTGATTTGCCGTGCTGTAAATTTCCAACTTGCCCTTATTTAAAACAAGCCACGCCCATCCAGAACCAAATCTTTTCATCGCAACATCCGAAAACAATTCCTTGAATTTTTCAAAACTTCCGAAATCTTTCTTTATTGCCTCTGCTATTTTTCCTGTAAACTCTCGGGGTTTAACATTATCAGTCATTACTTCCCAGAAAAAGTTATGATTGAACACTCCTCCGCCATTATTTCTTACCTGAATTCGGATATCTTCAGGAACTTTATTTAAATCCATCAATAATTCCCCTACTTTCTTGCTCTCTAAATCTGTCTTTCCTGCAACTGCCTTGTTCAAATTATCAACATATGCCTGATGATGCTTGGAATGATGTATCTCCATTGTTTTCGCATCTATGAACGGCTCCAATGCATCATATGCGTAGGGTAATTTCATCAATATAAAAGTCATTATGGCGTAAACTGGCTTAGTTATTTAAACATTATTAAAGATAATTCTTAGAATCTTAATCTGAAAAATCACTGCCTTACAAATGGTTTAGATGGAAAATAAGGTGTTAAAACAACTCTTTTGACAGGATCATAGAAGAACTTTGGATGTTTCATTTTACAAAGAGAGTAAATAGAATGGAGATATAAATTCGCGATATCTCTAAAAAGAGATGTTTCCTTTACAAACTGCTCCGAGGAATCTGGATTAAATTGCCTCGATATGGCTCCGCCGTCGCCCATCATTATCTGTAGCACCATATATTTTAAATCATCCTCTTCGTCGGTACGTACTGCCCGATTAAAAGCGAACAGGGCCCGGTTATGGTCATCCACAATATATCCAATACCATTTTTATCGATTGGGTTGAAAAAACCGATATTTTTCAAATATTCCTCTTTGAAGAGATTGTCAGAAAATACCTTTGATAGCCCCTTGAAAGCTTCCCTACGCAAAGAAAAAATCTCCACAATTGCATTGTATTTATCCTCATCTTTCTCGAATGAGAACTCCAGCCTCTTCAGAGGGTCATAAAGAGAAATGCTTCTTCCATATAATATAGTATTTGAACAATCTATTGTAGATGCAGTAAGATTCTCCGGACCAACAAGAGATGCATGCATTCTTTTTATATCGTGGAGCCGAAGCAACATGTATATTGTAAGAAATCAAAGATTAAAAACATTTTGCGCCTGGAAAACATGAATCAAATAATCACATAGCTGCTTCGGCTTCAGCATCAACAACTTCAAGCTTTCCGAACTTTCCTGAAGTCAGCTGTAGCTTTCCATTAAACTCAGAAACATAACCATTCGTTATTTTTACCTTGTTTCCCTGCTTTACTTTATCAGTATCATCGTTCCACAATGTCAAGCTTATCTCTCCAGAATCATCGCCAACAACAGCATTGCATAATTTCAGGTCCTTTCCATACTTATTAATTATCCTAACTTCTCCCATAGACTTTATAACTCCCTCGACATCCACCTTGCCCTGCCCGGCTTTCAATTCTTTTATTTTCATTTTATATGAACCTCATCTTTCCATGAGCTTTCTTAAAGGTCATCTTTATTTTCATTTTATATATGCTTTAATTTTCCACCCTTTATAAATATATTTGCAGGACAAGGTGTATCAATTAGATTAAAACATATCATTCTAACCATTAAAACCCGCATTGAATTGCAGCAGAGTCTGATGAGCTTGAGCTATAGCCAAACCCCGGGCTTGTCTGGGAAGTTGGCAACTGTGTGCTGCATTCTGCCGGAGCAGTGCTAAATGCAGAGCATATCGTTGAAAGAACTGCGGCGGGACTCCTTGAACTCTGCACTTCAACACCATTGATTACCAAAGTAGGGCTTCCCTGAACGCCGTATCCCTGGCTCAATTGGGAATCAGCTGCGAAATAATCTTTTGCCTTTGTGTTCACGCAACTGTCAACACTTGCCTTGTTTATGCCGAGCTTTTGCATGCAGGCTGTTTGATCAGCTGGATTGTAAGCATCAGTCGAATTTAATATGCATTGCAGATATGGGAGGAACTTTGCTCCCTGCTGTTCCCTTATACATAACTGCCTGAAGTTTTCAGTATCTTCTTTTTCTCCATGCAATGTAAAGTGAGTAAATCTTACCTTTATATCCGCCTTATCTTTCAAAGCAGATATTACCGGAAGAATTGCTTTTTCCATCTGGGTGCCATATGGGCAATATGACATAATAAATAGCTCCACTTTTGGCTTGTCTGATTTAGGAACTTCTGTAGGAGCATTAGAATTAGGGTTTGTGTTAGTGCTGGGATTTGTGTTGGCATTGGAATTTGTGTTGGCTGCACTGACAGTTAGAGGAATCGGCTGGACAAATGCATACTTCCCATCCTTGGTTACATAAACCGGAACATTCTGGCCGCCTATATTCGCATCAACCAGATACATGCCGCTCTGTTCCTTGACAGAATTTATTATGGGCGCACTACCAGTTTGCGATTCCACAAGGCCAGCCAGATTATTTGAAGCGGCTGTTTTACTGACTTCTCCTGTTGAAAACCCTCCAGTAAACAAGACAACAACAAGAACAATTGCAAGAACAATCGCAGCCGGCATCCATGGGTTTTTCTTTGCCTGTGCAATAAAATCATTTTTCTTCGACTGACGCCCAGAATTAGATTCTTTCTCCTCTTTCTTCTCTTCTTTCATCCCGCAACAAGAGAAACACCATTTAAAAACCTTTTGAAAGATTTATCATATTAGAAAATAATAAAATTTCAGAAATCAAAATGAAAGAAATAATCTTGGATTTAGGCCATATCGATAAACGGGGTTCCGCTATAACAAGGAAAGATAAATCAGCCAATATTTAAGATATAATAATTAAACAAATCATTAATAATCTATAATTTTGTCCATGGTAAATCTAGTCACCCTTATTTAACGCAAGAAAAGCACAAACAATAAGATATATTAATAAACAAAATCCTAAAATATCAACAAAAAACTAAATAAAAGAACAAAATGGCATACGATATAATAATAGGAAGAGATTCTGCTGATAAAGAAAAGTTCGGCGACAAGGGACTGATTTACATAGGAAAGGGCTATGTGAAGATGGGCAACTACACATCTCTTTCAAATAAAATTTGGATGGACATTGCAAGAAGCCACGTAATTTTAATTTGTGGGAAGAGGGGTGCGGGCAAAAGTTATACATTATCAGCAATTGCAGAAGGGCTTTCTGACCTACCTTTTGATGTTTCAAAAAATATAGCATCAGTTATTTTTGATACAATGGGGATTTTTTGGACAATGAAATACGAAAATGAGAAAGACTCTGCTCTTCTGGATGAATGGCAGTTGAAAACAAAAAAGCTTCCAGTAAAAGTTTTCATTCCTTTCGGAAAAATTGAAGATTACAAGAAAAACATGATTCCATTTGATGAAACATTCGCCCTTAAAGCAAGCGAGTTAGAAGCAGAAGATTGGATAACTCTTTTCAATATAAATCTTACAAGCCTCCCCGGCGTTTTAATAGAAACATCTATAACAGATTTAAAAGAAAAATTAAGTAACTTTACCATAGAAGATATACAAAAAGAAATAGAAAATGATAAAAGAGCAGGCAAAGAAACAAAAGACATTGCACTGGCTTTATTCAGAGCAGCCAATTCATGGGGAATATTTTCAAAAGGAAAAGAAGGCACAGAAATAAAAGACATTATAAATCCAGGTATAACAACCATATTAGACACATCAATATACAGCTCGATAGGAGCATTTAACATTAGGGCACTGGTAATCTCCTTAATTTCTAGAAAAATATTCAAAAGTAGAATGGACTCAAGAAAAAAAGAAGAGCTTGAATCAATTCAACATGGGCAGCAATACCTCTCTTATTCAAATAGAAAGGAGCCCCTTGTTTGGATTTTCGTAGATGAGATTCATGAATTTTTAAGTAAAGATGAAAAAACGCCAGCCAGTGATGCATTAATTCAATTATTGAGAGAAGGTAGACAGCCAGGCATTTCATTAGTAATGGCCACACAGCAGCCAGGAAAACTCCATTCAGATGCCCTATCACAGTCAGATATTGTCATCTCCCACAGAATAACTGCAAAACCAGATATAGAAGCATTGAATGAAATAATGCAGACATATTTGTTGGAAAGTATAAAGAAGCAGATGGATGACCTCCCATCTTTGAAAGGTTCTGCTATAGTCTTAGATGATAATTCTGAGAGGATTTATCCGATTCGTGTAAGACCTAAATTTACCTGGCACGGCGGTGAAGCTCCTTCTGCAGTCAAGGCAGAGATGAAGATATAAATCATTTCCATATAACATATTAATAATAATTAAAAGTCAATAAATATTATATTTAGATGTTATAGAACTTAGAATTAACATGCCTCTGTCCTTTATAATATAATGATAAGCTTTGTATAATAAAGCTTATAAAACCAAGACCTCGCATTTTACCATGGAAAGAAAAGAAATCAGTGATTTAGAGCACTTCATGTTTAATCTAAGATATGACGGAGCATTAACAAGAACAGAGACAATCGCAAACTGGATTTTAAGGCAGATAAACCAAACCAGGATAATGAATTCTAAAAAAGAATTAGAGTTGGAACTAATACCTACTTTGATTGATGCTGTGCCAATAAGCCAAGATGGATATGAAATAGTTAAAGGGAAGGGAAGAAGCCAAAGGCCTCTTGTTTCTATATATTTTAGTGTCCAGACAATTTATGACCATAAAGATCCTGCACCATTAAAGACAAATATATATGTTCTAACAGATAATAATGAAACCAAAGAAGCTGTGAGAAAAGTGTCTTCCGAAATTCCAGATTATCTTAGAGGAGACATTTTAATAGAATCAGAAGATATTGCAAAATTCAAGAAAATAAGAAAAACAAAGCTTTAAAAACCAATTCTAGTTGCCAATAAAATGAATAGAAGCGAAGCAAATCAAAAAGATGAAGATTACACATTGGGCCCAAATACCTTAGATTTGCTCGGAAGAACGGCAATTAAGGGTTATAATGCAATTGAGCAAACAGACTTAAGATATCTAATTTTGGAAGCCAGAAATCTTGACAATGAAAGCCATGAGGAAAAATTAGATTATGCGAAAGCATTGATGCCGATAGAATTTCCGGTTATTGGAGACCCATCATTATTCCATAGATTTACCTATGATTTCTTAATTTAATTTATCAATTTTCAGTTTATAGTCAAGGACATTAATAATTCTCCAATTTGTCGTTGACTAGATAGGGAAAGACTTATGTCTTTCACTATAATATCTTTATATCAGCCCTATACCGGAACTTCCTTACACCAATATCCCCTGCTTTCTTTATCCTAATTATCTTAATCCTCTTTCCAGCTTTCCCAGCTTCATCCATTATCAATGTTCTTAAATCATTAACTTTATTTTCTTCATAAAATCCATAATAATGTATAATTCCATTCTTTTTTGCCAAAGGCAAAGCAACATCAAGAAAAGAATCTTTCAAATTCGGCCTTGCCATGACTATCCTTTCAAATTTATCCTTTTCGGTTTTCATTTTCTTCCTTAACTTTGGGCAAATCTTCCTGACATCTCCCTGAATTATTTCCACTTTGTCAATTAATTTATTTCTTTTTATGTTATCAAGAGCATATCTGTTGCATTCTCTTCCCAACTCTATGCTAATGACTTTTTCCGCACTTGAATGCTTTGCAATAACAATTGCAAAGGGGGCAACTCCCCCGAACATGACCAGGACTTTTTCTCCCTTTTTGGCATAAGAGGCAATTTCCTTCCTCTCGCTTGCCAGCCTCGAAGAAAAATAACAGCTGTCAACATTGAACCTAAATGAACAGTCATTCTCTTTGTACAAACCCTCTTTCGTCTTCTCTCCAAGGACAAATCTTGTTTCCGGAGTTCTCAATCTTCCAGAAAACTTTCCAGATTTTTCAAGAACAATTTTCACTCCAGGATATTGTCTCATTAATTTTTCTGCAAATCTCTTCTTTTCTTTCTTTCCAGCTTTCCTGTCAAATTTGACAATTGAGATGTTTCCAAGAATATCATAATTAGCCATATTTACCTCCGGTAAATCTTTTCTTTCTTGAGGTTTCATAAATCTTATTAGCCATGAATAAGTTTAACATTTATAGTTTAAAAAACCATCATTCCTTTATACAATAACATCCTAATATCTACCAAATCACATCAAGAGCGGACATTAGATAACAATTATTTTCTATATAATGTATCTCTTCAATTTTAGATTTATTTTCCGACTCTTCTGAAACCAACAACTTCCTTTCCATGATAAATAGGAACTTCCTTCACCCTCCCGCTTCCTGACTTTGAGACAAAGAACGCTCCAATTGCAAGAACAACTATACCTATTATCATTATGATATTGCTTGTTATCCCGGCAGGAATTGGCAGCTTTACTGCATTGCTAACCTGCGGAAAGCTAAGCAAAAATACTATAAACCCGACAGCAATTAAAACATATCCAATTGACTTGTTCATTTTCCTCTTTTCCTCTTAGTGACAAGATGATTACGATATATAAACTTTTTTAATTCTGCCTGATAAGCCATCTCTTGTGCTTATTCAAATCCTTCACAGCTTTCTCTCCAGACTTTCTGTCAATCGCCCCTGCTGCCATCTGCTGCTGTATTTTCTGAATCTCCATATTGGTGTTCCCTATTTCCCTTGTCTTGAAATAAGTATCCTGATTCATCAGCTTTCTGATTCTCATCCTTCTCATTATTAAATTATCAAATACCAGGCAAAGAATGGCTGCGACAACTGTCCAGATATAAATGGTTGCATTCGCATCATTTTCAGTAGTAGACCACAAACCAGCATATATGCCTATAAACAACAGCCACCCGACTTTTCTTAAAGCACCATAATCAGAATCTACATTATATAAGAAATAAAAGTAGATAATGAATGGTATGACTGCAGTCAATATAATTGCAAGAGCTCTATATTGTAGTATAATTGCGCTGAGCCACTCAAAATTAATATATCTCATTCCAATCAGAGGAACTATTATTGTGATGACCCATCTTACAGCCTTCCTGTCATCATCGCCAAACAAAGGAACTTTTGTCAAGGCAACAGAAATAACAGCGATTAACAATATGAAAAGCAAAAGTCTTTCGAACAAAAACATTCCGCTCCAGCCGTAACCTCCAAACAATGCCTGCAAGATTGGTTCAAGAAAATTAACCCACGAATTAATAACACTCTGTGAAATATCTCTGGAACTTACATAAAAACCCGCTGCCGAAACACTGGAAATCAAAGAAGCAACTAAACTGGCCATTAAGCCAAAAATAAGAAATATCAAAACCCTCTTTTTCACCATCAAAGTTAAAGAAAGGCTTAGTTTATAAATAATTCTATGTTTTTCTTACCGAAAGATTATTTCATCCAATGTGCAATCTTCTTTTGATACTCTCTCTTTCTCTTGTCCGCATCTGCTGTGGTAATAGCTCCAGCAGCAACGAGCTGTGGCAACTCAGCTACTTTCAACTTGTACTTGTCTATCAACTCCTGCTTATTTTGAGCTCCAACCTTCTGCATCTGTATATTCAAAAAGAATTTCTGAATAGTGCCATCAAACCAAAGAACCAAAAATGCAAGCACAGCCGTTCCAGGATAAATCCAGGCGTAATTAGGAATTTCATCAAATCTTAAGAAATAAATCGCCAAAAATACAACTATGAAAAACACCCAGGCAGCCCTTCTGGAAACATGGTGTCCTGGTCCGGCTAATCCCTTTTCAACGAATATGAAATATATTGCAAATGGAATTCCAGCGCTGACTGCAACACCGAATACAGAATAAGGAAGGATAATTGTCCAAACTAATTCGGCGCTCAAAAACCTGACTCCTAATATTGAAACGATAATAGAAACAATCCACAAAACCAAACTATTTGAACTGAAAAAACTAACATTTTCAAGAACTGCAAAAACTACAGAAACTATCAAAATAAGAAGCAAAACCTTAGCAAAGAAAATATCTCCTGAACTTACTCCTGAAGCCCCTGCAGGAGCATTTACATCACCAACAATTGCCTCTAGAAATGGTTTAGCAGTGTCAATGATAGTATTAATCAATCCGGAAACCATATCAACCAATGGCCTGAAAGCGTCGCCGGCGCCTGCAGCACTGACTGTTGAAATGGCAAAGACAAAAACTAAAGATAATAACACCAGCAGAACTACGCTCTTTTTCATATCCTAACCATAGTAATTTAGTATTTAAACTTTTTTCTTTTTTTCAGGATAATTTTCATTACTTCTTATCGATAAACCTGAAAGAGACAAAGAACAAAAACATGAAAAAGGTGGCAAACAGGTTCTTATTAGTTTTCATATCATGCATATTGTTGCTGTCAATGATTTCCCTTGTCTCTGCTGTCAGTTTGGGAGAGACATTAAAAACTGTGATTTCGGACAATCTCGTAAAGCCTTTTGGTCCTGATTTGCAGAACTTTATTGCAAATGAACCTGTCTTTGTTAAAACATTGTTCTTCCTGTTAGTATTGATTTTAGTCAGTTCAATAACAGCTTTGATACCTTTATTTAAAGAAAGGAGATTCCTTTCATTTGTTTTCGGGTTGGTAGTATCAATTCTTGCAGTCTATTTCATTCCTAAAGGAATAGTAAGTGCAATGCTAAACCCATACACCGCATTGGGAGTGGCAATGATTTCAGTTGTCCCTTTTGTTATTATGGTTGTATTCACAAGATATTTTTTAACTAACACATTTCTGAAAAAAGTAGCATGGTTGTTCTTTGCTGTAATGATGGTTGTATTTATGATTTATACATCAATAACAAACACTGTTGGTGTAATTGCAAATAAGGGGGCAGGATTCAATGGACTCTGGATGTCTTGGATATATGGGGCAGTCAGCGTTCTTGCAATAGTAATGTTATTCTTCAACAAAGCAATAGACAAGGCGATATGGCACGGAAAGTTGGAAACAGTACTGAAAGGGCATGAAGAAAAAATGGGCAGAAGGAAAGCCCTGGATGTCATAGAAGAACAGGAAGCGGTATCACGAGGGCTTCCTACCAGGTAAAATGGCACGAATTGGCGTCGATCATGTGGTTGTTATTCTTATAGGTATATTTTTGTTGGTGCTTGGAATAAGCCTGGCAACTGGGAATATCTTATATCTCCTTGTTGGCGGAGCATTTATAATAGTTGCAATACTCGCACTTGTAGTTATTGTTAAGCCAAATGGGGATAGCTAATCTGGAGCAATCATTTTCATTGGTTCTGCGAACGAGTATTTCAGAGATTATGGTAAGCCAAAAGTTAATAGATGGATTTCGTAAAAATGATGTTCAATATTTTAATGAATAAGAAGGGAGCGTCAATAATAAAGATGTGGGCAACACACTTATTTGCAATCATATGTCTAGTAATTTCATTAATAATACTGAGTTTTGCAGTAACTTATGACACTCTTGTTCTAAAAGTAATCGGGGGAGCATTTTTAATATGCACATTTATCAGTTATATTGCTGAACAATACATGTGGAGAACAAGTGTAATGTATGCAACACTCAAGGGCAGATAAACGAGCATTTAAACAAATAATAAATCCATTTTATCAGCATAATATTTATAAACAAGGAGTTTCTTTAAAGAAGATGAAAAGAGAGATATCTAAAAAGATTTTTGTTTTTTCGATTTTGTCATTGTTTGTAGTTTCATTCTTCTCATTTTTTGTCCTTGCGGCTGCAGCAGATACAGCTGAGCAAGTTACTGTAGGAATCGTAAGGGGAATTATCAATGCAGGAGGTTCATTCATAAGCCCCCTATTTAACAGCAAAGAATTGTTCACAAAGCTGTTCTTTATCATTCTTGTCTGGATGATTATATATTCTTTAGTCCAAAGTTTATTCAAACGAAGTGCAGTAACAACATTTGTAATTTCTGGATTGATATCGGTTTTGGCCGTATGGTTCATGCCAGCATCATTGATAACAACAATCAGAGACCAATATGGGGTGATGGGCGCTTCAATCCTATCAATTATTCCATTTGCAATTATGGTTCTCTTCACTGTTAAAATAGAAAACAAATTGATAGCCCAAGGTTTATGGATATTCTGGACATTCTATTACTTAGGAGTCTACTTATACAGGGCATTCGTTAATCTTTCTGCAGATAGTTTTGTTTATCTTGGTGCAGCAATAGCAGGAGTTGTGATAATATTTGCAGTGGGACCAATAAGAAAATTAATCTTCCATGGGGAGCTTGGAGCCATGAAAGAAACAGTAGAGAAAGATATAGAGTTCAGAGGCTTAGGAAGGAAGCTTGAGAGAGAAGAAACAAAGGCAAGACTAAAAACAGGTTAATTTGCGCAAAAGAATCTTCTACCATGGTTGCTGTTCTAATAAATATACAATTGTAATAATAAAAGGATAGCATCAACAATTTTAAAAAGTCCACATTGCTCTTATGTTAATGAAAAAAGAGATTCTATTCCTAATACTTTTAGTATTTTCTATATTTTCAATAACTTATTTCTCTCATTTGGCAATAGCAGAAACAGTGGATGATGCAATCCAAACTCAGACAGGATTCAACCCTGAAAACATCCCAAATCCCACAAACATTGAAGATATAAAAACAAAATACCTCCAAAGGGAATGGAATCAGATAATAGATAAAAATGCAATTGCCGAACCAATCCAAAGATTCCTGATTTCAATAAACCCTTTCCTCAAAGCAGTTCTAGGAGTTGAATATGCTCTTTCCTGGGCGTTCTTCTTTGCAATAGTGATATGGATTTCCCTCTTTGTCTTCCTCCAGCCAATAGCAGAAGTATTATTTAAAGGAAAATTATTTGGAATCCTAGGAGCATTTATAGTTGCTTCATTGATAGGTCTTTCTGGAACTATAAAAAGAGCAGTAGATATGCTCACATTTGTGATAAATAATACTTGGATTCTATGGATAAGTGTAGTTGTGGCAATAGTAATCACGATCATACTTCATAGATTGGGAATATCATTTGAGCAAAAAATAAAGCAGTCAAAGGAAGCCGCTACAAAAGAACAGGCAGAAAGGGACAGGCAAATCCTGCGCACTGATGCAAAAGTAACAAAAAAAGACCTAGAATCATATAAAGATAAATCATAAATCAAAACAGCTTGCTTTGTCCGGAGCTCTTCTTGGATTTTAAAATTCAAATATAAACTTCCAAGATTTTTGCATCGACTTTATATTTTTTCAGGAGCTTAAATATTTCTTCCCTATGCTCAACAGGAATCATGATAGTGCTTTTTCCCAGTTTCTTTCCTTTTAACAATTCAATTAAACCAATGTAAGCTCTATCTCCAACTTTATAGCCGTACAATTTATTTAAGAATGCCCCTCTATTAATGGCTATTTTGTTCCAGGAGATAATAACTTGCTTCTTTCCACTAGTGTTGCTTGATATAAATGGTCCATATAAAACAACACCTGAACCCTCTATGCTATCTTTTAATTTAGGCCATTCTTCTAACTTTCCAATGATAATGTTGATTTTATTATCTATGCCCTTAGATTTGAATAACAAGGCCTCCCGAGTTTTGTAAAATTTTTCAATAATATCTCCAATCTGCCTTTCAAGATTTCTATCCTTTTTCATAGTTCTAATAAATATATCTACGTCACTTTCCTTTGTTGCATCTCTTCTGGCAACACTGCCAAACAAAATTATTTCTCTTATTTTAGATAAATCTTTTAACTCATCCAGAAGATAAGAAATAAAATAGCTTGAGTAGGCAATTATTTTTTCATTCATTTTCAATCCTTTTCTTTGCATTTAAAAATTCATCAATCAAATTTTTCAAAATTTCCTCATTAACCGATCCCCCATATGCTAAATCATTTCTTTTAGATTCAATTTTAAAAGCAACTTCAAACAACAAGTCTAATTTATCTAAGGATTCTAAAGAAGAAGTTATCTTTTTCGACAAAATCTCCCTAACCCTATCCTTTTTCCTCTTAAACCATTGATGGTCTATTCTGTGCCCTTGCTTCAGCACATTTTTCTTTTTTAGATATTCTTCAATCAAGTTAGTTATACCAAGAGAGAGGCAAAAAGCCAGCCTCTTTTGATGACTTGCCAAACCTCTCGGATCCTTTAAGGAAGATTCTATCTCATCCATAACCTCATCCTTCTCGTTTAATTCTTCCTTCTCCATCGTTAAGACATTTGACTTATTTTAATTAAGACGTTTGTCTTTAAATACTTTCCTATTTATTATTAAGACATTTGACTTATTTTAATTAAGACGTTTGTCTTTAATCTAAAAGCACATATCAAAACAGCTTGCTCTGTCCGGAGCTCTTCTTGGCTTCATTTAATTTGCCAAACTGCTTATTCACCCTTTCAAGGGAAAATTCATGCCTCTTGACAAGAAGATCAATTATTCTTTCCTTATTGAACTTAGGAAAAGAAACTTTTTCCTTTGAAACATTTGGCTTTTTGAATATTTCAAATACTTCCTGCCAGTTGAAATCAAGCCTTCCCTGCTCCTGCAATTCCCTGAATATTTCAACAGGATATTTTTTCTGTTTCACAAGAATAATGGCTTTTTTTGGACCTATCCCTCTAACTCCTCCCGGATTAAAATCGCTTCCAACTAAAATCGCCAATGATATAAGCTGGTCATGGTCAATTCCAAGCTCATTCAAAACCCTATTATGCTCAACCATCTCCGGAGAAATGTAAATCATTCCGCTTCTTGTCTTCCTCTGCCTTGCCAATGTCAAGTTTTGTATTAATCTATCTGCGCCGACAACAAGTGCATCATAATCCTGGCTTCCAACAGCATATGCTATTCCTTGCTTAACAAGTTCAGCAGCCTGCATCTCCCCCTCTCCAGGAGCCTGCACAACAGCAATGCCCATTGCCTGCAAAAGTTCCTTGCTTTCCTCTATCATTTCCTTTGTTAATTTATTAAATCCTGAAGAATATTTTCTCATTCCTTCAATATCTTCCTCATCTTTAGCTTCCTCATATTTTGCCTTCATTTCTTCCTTTGCTTCATCTCTTATGTCATGTGTCTTTCCCTTTAATTCATGATATTCCCCATCAAAAACATAAATGAGCTTCATTCCCTCCGAAAGCAAAGCAATATTTCTATAGAATAACCCTGATAAATGTGAAGTAACTCTCCTTTGGGAATCCATTAAGGGAGTACCATCCGGCTGCCTTATTGAACTTAAGAACTGATAAATAGCATTAAAAGCATCTACTGCAACTACCTTTCCCTTCAGTTCCTCAAACTTAAGCTGTTTTCTTGGAACAATGTCCCCTATCTGCAAGCCCATCGAAAACAATAGAATATCTATATTAAATACCTAACTAATTTAGGCATTGTTAAGCCAATGGGTAATAAATATTGGAATTACAGCGATAAAATATCAAAATTCATTAAGATATTATCATAAAATATTGACCATGAAATTATCTATGCCTTTAAATTTAACAAAGCCCCAATCAAGATTATAGATTAATCCTTAATTAACCATTAAGAAGAGCTCTTTCAAAAGCTTCCATATATCCCTCAATTGTAGAATTTTCAGGAACAACTCTTGTTGCCTCAAATCCGGGATCTTCAGGCATTATTACATTTTCAGCCATAGGATAGACCAAATCAGTTCCCGATGGCCTAGTTCTCTGGAATCCACCATATTTCCTGTCAACAATTGCTACTGCAGCCTCAAGTCTAAGAATACTAAGTTTGCTCGGGTGCCTGCCTCTAGCCTGAGTGAAATACCCTTTCCTTGGAACTAAATGAGAATCTAAAGAATCAAATACCTCTCCGAATGCTTGTAAGTCGGGCTGTGAAGGAGCGGCTCCAACAGAATCAAAATAAGCGTTTGCCACTAGAGCCATTTCTCTTATTGCCGTCTCCTGTTTTTCAGGATCTCTAGGATAAATATTAGCCAATAATCTGTTTGCTTCTGTCCTTCTATAGACATTCCGCATCCTGTCCTCATCTTTTGCATGCATAATCCCATAGCCCTTTTAGCTATTTAAACCTTTCCATTTGTAACCACTATATAGTAACATACTATATCACAATATACTGGGACAACGGCATAAACAGCCTTATATAATATCAATTCTTCCTAAAAAAATGAAAGGTTTTATCATTTATACGGACTATATCAATCAAAACGAAAAGACGACCGTAAGGCTGTTTGGAAAGCTTGAAGATGGAAAATCATTCTGCACTCTGCATACATTAGAACCTTATTTCTACATAAGAAAAGAAGATAAAAAACACCTTCCAAAAACCCTGGAAAGCAAACAGATAGAGGAAACCAAACTTTCAACATTCAAAAATGAGTCTGTGATAAAAATAACAGCAGAAAATCAAACCGAGCTCAACAAGATATCTTCAGAACTACAAAGAAACAAAATAAACACATTCGAAGCAGACATCAAGCCAGCCCAAAGATTCATAATAGATAATGACTTATATAATTCGGTAGAAATATCAGGGGAATATGAGCCAAGCGAGAAAATAGACAGGGTTTATAAAAATCCCAAAGTAAAGCCATCTTCATTCATCCCTGAATTGAAAATTGTTTCAATAGATATTGAATCTGATAAAACAACAAATAATTTATTTTGCATAGGTCTTTATTCTAAAAATTACAAAAAGAACTTTATTATAACAGATAAAAAGGTTGAACATGCGGTTTCATGCAAGAATGAAGCAGAATGCCTTGAAAAATTCAAACAAGAACTGCTAAAATTAGACCCAGATATAATAACTGGCTGGAATTTGATTGACTTTGATTTAAAAATCCTGCAGGGTATGTTCAACAAGCATAAAATTCCATTTGACCTAGGAAGAACAAATGAACCTTCAAGTTTAAGAATAGAATCTTCATTCTTCCGTTCATCAAGCGCAGACATAACCGGAAGACAAGTATTAGATGCCATGAATTTAATTCAGGATCCATTCATTCAGGAAGCCCCATCAATAAAAAACGCAGAGTTTGAATCCTACACTTTGGAAGACGTTTCCCAAGTGATTCTGGGAAAAGGCAAAGTGATAAAGGGAAAAAATAGACATGACGAACTCGAGCATCTTTACAAAACAGGAACAAGGGAAAGCTTGCAAAAACTAGCTGATTACAATCTTATTGACGCCCAACTTGTTTATGAAATACTGGAAAAGACAAAGATGATTCCATTGGCAATTGAAAGAACTATGCTAACTGGTTTGCAGTTCGACAAACTAACTGCTTCTATAGCTGCTTTTGACTCCCTTTATCTTAGAGAGGCAAGAAAAAGAAATTTAGTTTGCCCAACAACCGTCTATGGCAGAAAAGAAGAAAGGCTTAAAGGAGGTTATGTTTTCTCTTCAAAACCAGGAATATACAATAATGTTCTTGTATTTGACTTCAAATCACTATACCCAAGCGTTATTAAAACATTCAACATAGACCCAAGTTCCTATTTAGGAAAGAGCAAAGGAAAAGAGAAAGACGCAATAGAATCTCCAAACAAAGTTTATTTCAAAAACACAAATGGAATCCTTCCAGAGATGATAGGAAATTTGCATAGTGCAAGAGAAAAGGCAAAGAAAGAAAAACGTGAATTCTCCAATTACGCATTAAAAATAATAATGAACTCTTTCTGGGGAGTTTTGGCAAGTCAAAATTGCAGATTCTTCGATTTCGATATGGCTTCTGCTATAACCTCTTTCGCCCGCAATGTAATCCAACTTACAGCAAGCGAAATAGAAAAGAAGGGATATAAAGTAATTTATATGGACACAGATTCTTGTTTTGTTGCATCAAACTTAGAAAAACAAAAAGCTAATCAACTTGGAACAGAGCTGCAAGATTTCATAAATCATTTCTACAAAGACTATGTTAAAAAGAATCACAACAGAGAATCTTATCTTGAATTGCAATTCCAAAAGCAATATCTTTCAATGATGATTCCAATGATAAGAATGAAATTAAGTAAAAAGGCAAAAGCCAAGGCAGAAGAAAACAAAGGGAAGTTGAAGCCTGAAGAGAAACAAGAAGGCATAGCTGCAAAAAAAAGATACGCTGGCCTTCTAGAAAAGAACGGCAAAGAAGAATTAGAAATAACAGGTTTAGAAGCAATAAGAGGAGACTGGACAGAAGCAGCAGGAGAATTCCAAAAAGAAATATTAATGAAAGTATTCCATAAAGAAGAAATAACTAAATTTATCAAGGATTATATAAAAAAAATAACATCTGGAAAGCTAGATAAGCAATTAATCTATAGAAAATCAATAAGAAAAGACCTTGATGAATATACAAAAACAACTCCTCCTCATGTGAAAGCAGCAAGACAGCTCGACAAGCTGGATTCCAATGTAATTGAGTATATTGTAACAACCCACGGCCCAGAACCAATACAAAAATTAAAGCACAGACCAGATTATGAGCATTATATTGATAAACAAATAAAGCCAATCGCCAATCAAGTCCTAGTTCTTTTCAATAAGGATTTCGATGAAATTATCCAACAGGGCAAACAAGCTAAGTTGTTCTAAAGCAAACAAATGTTTATATATTTGAATGAAAAACAAAAAAGATGATTGAATTAGGTATATTAGCTCCTTCAGGAATGGTTGGCAGAAGTGCGATAATGCACCAAGCGTATTTGGACAAAGTTGGAAAAGATTACACTCGTTCATTAAGGGTGTTTGGGCATAAATCTAGCGGGAGAGAATTAGGAGAAGTTTTCGCTGAAAAAGAGGGCGCTCTAAAAAAAGCATACCCTTTCTGGGTAGCAAATGGCTGTCCGCTCACAAGAGAATGTTATAGGTGCTTGGTCTTTCTTGATAGGAGTCATTATAGCAATTATATTCGGATTAGTGGCGATGGTGGCTGGAAGCAACATAAATCCGATCATTCTGGGTATTCTTAGCCTTCTAGGACTAATTGTTGGCTTCTTTGTTGCTGAGAAGGACTCCAAAACCTTCTTAATGGTATCTACGGCTGTAGTCCTTGTTAGTTTCGCTGGCTTGCAAGGCGGAGTACTAAGCGCCGCCATCCTTGGTTTTGTTAATGTCAGCAAGTTTCTTACTAATGTCCTAGGAGGATTGATGTTCTTATTTATACCCGCCACAATTGTTGTGGCTGTAAAGACTGTTTTCTCAATTGCCAAGAGTTAAAGCTAACTCTTTGCTTGTTTTAAAATTCTTACTAGTGTATATATATTATAATAGTACTAAGCGAGATTAGACATGCTTCTGATAGGTTTTTAAACTGCAGATGTAGCTTAATTTTAATGGCAAAAGTTAATGTAGGAATAGTAGGTAAGAGGACGATTGGTTCAGAGGTTTATCACAAGGCTAAGTCTAGAGGGTGGGGTGTAGAGTGGGTTGCTGGTTCAAAAGGAATCTTCCAAGATTTATCTGGCGAGACAAAATTAGCAGAGATAGAGGATTACGCATTGCATGTCAGAGGGCTGGATGCGGTTTTTCTTGCTATACCTACCTTAGATACTGGAGAAATTGCGCTTAGATACATAACTTCAACCTTAGAAGCGGGTGTTCCGATTATAACATGCGAGAAAGGGGCATTATCTAATTACTTTTCACAGCTTGAGGAAGCCGTAAGAAGTCACAGGATAGGATATAGTGCCACTGTTGGTGGTGGTTCAAGATTATTAAGATATTTACAAGAAAGAATTGGACCACAAGTTCAAGAAATTCATGCGGTCATCAATGGCACATTAAACTACATTTTTGAGGGATTATCTAGAGGAAGAAGCCTCGGCGAGGTGGTCGAAGAAACAAAGAGGCTTGGTTATGCAGAACCTGGTGCGAAACATCCCTTAGAGGTTATAAACAAAGAAGCAACCGGCGATGTTCCGATGAAAACTTCTATTTTGTTCAATGTCTGTAATCTAACTCGAGAAAGAATAAGGGCTAAAGATATTATTGTCGAGCCAATTGAATTGAATCAATTGAGAAGGTTAGTTCGAGAAGCTTCAAACAGGAGATATATTGTTTCAATTACAAGAGAAGAAACATAGAGGGTAATCCTCTATTCAGAGAATTGGTTCCGAGCGGAGTAAATAATGCAGTTCTAACTTCAGAGGGAGAGTTTGGGAAAGATGGTAGTTATGTCTTAATTGGTCCTGGAGCTGGTCCAGGTCCAACAGCACTTTCTATGGTAATCGATGCTGAAAAGATATTGCATTTATAATTTATCAAATCCCTAAAGAGGTTTACTTTTCGTCTAATCGTTCAGGCTAAAAGAACTTTCAACCCAATCGTAAAACGAAAGCGAAGAAAAATTTATAATCTAAACAAAACTATTAAGCAAGTGACTATCATACTAACAGACCACGCAAAAAAGAGAATGGCTGAAAGGGCAATAACTTTCAAGCAGGTTCAAGAAACTATCGAAATGCCTGATTATACTGTCCAAAAAGGCAAGAAAACAGAAGCAATTAAGAAGTATCCTGAAAAGAGGGTAAAAGTTGTCTACGCTGGTAAAGATAAATATATAAAGGTGGTCAGTGTCATGTAAAGATGAGAACTGAATTTGATAAAGAAGCTGATGCAGCCTATGTCTATTTCAAAGAAATAGGAAATGGAGAAGTAGCGGAGACAATCTCTCTAAATGATTCTGTTAACGTAGATTTGGACAAAAGTGGAAAAGTTTTGGGCATTGAGATACTTGATGCAAGCGAGCATTTGCCATCCTCTGCACTTAAGTCACTTGTGGCAAATTAAATTTTTCTAAAGCTAATTAGTATAAGGTGAAAGTTAGATTAAATCTCGTTTCGAACTAAGAGAACAATTACGGAGTAATTGAGAGATTTACCTTTTAGCAGAGATTAGGCGAGTCTGAAAGACCTCGAGCTACGAACTAAGAGTCTCGAGTAAGCTAAACCTCACGAGAATGGGCTCTTTGCGTAATTGCTGAGAATCTTATGTCTCTGGGGCATTTCATTTGTATCTGTCGGGGGCGCGTTTTTGCTTCTTTTTCTGAAAAAGAAGATTTTTAATCTGGTGTTTCCTATAATTCACATGAAAAAGTATAAGGTGTTTCGTTCTGTCGGTTTTCAAGAGGAGATAGCTAAATATGACAAATCAATTCAGGATAGGGTTGACAAAATAGAAGATAAATTAGTAGACAATCCTGAATATGGAAATCCTCTTGGAACTAAATGGTTCAGAGAATCAAGATTTGAAAATTACAGAATTTATTACTTAGTCTATGAAGATTTGCAGGCAGTTTATCTTGTTGCGATAAGTGGCAAAAAAGATCAGCAAAAAACAATCAACGCAATTAGACTTTTCTTAGAATTTTTTAGAGATGAAATAGAAAAATTGGTCAGAGAAAACAAATCACAAGATGAAGAATCGTAGTCTTTTATTTAACCCTAATTACTCTACCTTCTTTGATGTCTTTCACACTTCTAACTAATTGTTTTAATAAATCCATGTCTACATTTGCTTGCATTTTCAGCTTCTCATATTCGTCCTTTGGTATCTTTACCATTTCCATAAATATTCCAAATAAGCGAAGTTTTTAAGCTTTCTGGAAGTCAATTTCCCACTCTGTTATTGATTAATTATCTCTATTTTCAGTTCAACTATTGTGCCTGGTTTAAGCTGTTCCTCTAATAGCTTTGGAACTACAATTATTGCTTGTTTTCCATGCTTTGCTATTTTCTTTGTTATGGTGAATTGATTCATCTTCTTGCCTTCTATTTAGATCCTCTAGATTCTACAGGTTTATAAGAGTTCAAGATTCTCTGAAGATCGCCTGCCCCATCAAACAATCTTCTTACCTCATCTGCTTGAAAGCATGCAGATAAATAAGGTTGCAAAGGTTGCAAGCTATCTGGCAGCTGAACTCTTTCCTTGCCTATATAGGATAGGATTAGTTCTCCCATTTTATATACCTCCTTGAAAATTAGTGATTAATTCTGCTATTGCTGCCAATTCATTATTTTTATATGATAAAGAATCCATTGCCTCTTCTTTGAAATAAAAGATCTTATCCACACAATACTGCAAAGATCTTGTGCGCCTTAGCTCTTCAACTACTTTTATAACATCTTCGTCATTTAAGCAAGGTTTAGTCATAATCTTTCTTACAAGCCCCCTTGGTTCAACAGAAAGATGATGTATGAGCGGCAACCTCTTTTTCTTTTCTCTGATATCGCCAGCAAAGGGTTTGCCCATATTCTCTGGATCTCCAACAAGATCTAACACATCATCTCTTATCTGATAAGCAAGTCCTATATTTATTCCAAAGTCGCCAAGAGATGTAAGCACATCTTTAGGTAAGTTCATAACTATTCCCCCCATCAGCAGTGGTGCTCGGATATAGCATGCAGAAGTGTCTCCAATAAGATCAAAATAATCTTTCTCAGAAGGAACATATTCTAAGATTGGTATTTTTGCTAACGAAATGTCTCTCATCTGTCCCCTGCAGATAGTTGCATAAGTATCCTCAAAAACATGCAAAAATGCAAGCTTATCATAATTACGAGCATCAGTCCTTAATATTTCTATTAGTTTAGAAGAAGCCACCCCCTTCAGAAGCTCAGCAGTAAGAACTGCTGTCTTTGCCCCTTGCTCGGCATATATAGAAGCAATACCGTTTCTTTTTGGAGATTCATCTAGGAAATCGTCTAAAATTAGAGTTGAAGATTTCATTAGTTCAATGCTTTTGCATAACTCTATGTCTGCTTCGCTAACCGCACCCACGACTGCTCCATAAAGAGCCGTAAGCACATGCAGTTGCTCATTCTCAAAGTTTATATGCCTCTCTAAAAGAGGCAATTCTCTCGATAACATAAGATATGCATATTTGTAAAGTATATTTACTTTATTGTCTATTTATTGTTAAAAAAGCAATATTTATATATACTAATGCCATTATAACAACATGATTAAAGAATACACTCTCCCTGACAAAACAGACTTGAGGCTCATAGCCGAGCTAGACGAGAATTCTAGGCAGCCAATATCAAGAATAGCAAGAAGATTAAGAATTAACCAAAACACTCTCCAATTTAGATTAAAACGATTGATTGAGGAGAAAGTTATTCTTGGATTTTACCCTTCAATCGATGTATCTAAATTAGGATACATCGCATTTCGAGTTTATTTTAATTTTATTAATACCGATCCATTAGAAGAAGAGAAGATCCTAAATGAATTAATAAAAGAAAATATATGTACTATTGTAGCTGAACTCGAAGCAAATTATGACGCGATGTTTATGGCTACCGTTAAAAATATTCAAGAATTTTATCATTTCTGGAATCAATTCAAATCTAAATATCGGAAGTTTATTGAAAATGAGCAGATAAGCATTATTTCAAGGGTTGACCATTTCAAAAGAAATTATTTATCAGATATTCCCAGAAAGGGTGCCGAATCTGTTGGGCAATCCAATCAAATCAAGATAGACGAGGGAGATAAAAAAATCCTTTCCTTTCTCGTTAAAAATAGTCGGATGTCTGCTCTAGAAATATCTGCGAAAACTCAAATTCCCCCCAGAACAGTAATACACAAGATTAAACAACTAGAAAAGAAGAGAATTATCTTAGGGTATAGGGTAAATATAAACTTAAATAAAATCAGTTATCAATATTTTAAACTGAACATTAAATTAAGTAATACTAATCAGATCAAAGAGCTTGAGGCATATTGTAAGCAAAATCGCAATGTTATCTTTATAGATTATACCATATCTGATTGGGATTTTGAATTAGATTTGGAGGTAGAAAATAAACAAAAATTAGTAGAATTTGTTAAAAGTCTTAAGACTAAATTCCCTATTTTTAAGAAAATAGAGATCATTACTTTTTCAAAATATCACAAAATAGAAACTATTCCAACTCAGTGATTTAATCGCAAAGAGATAATGGTATTTCCTTCGGCGTGAGCCGAAGCTCTCTGTGCGATAGCACCCAAGCCCCCGACGTGTCTCTGTCTGACTGAAATGCCCACAATCAGCAATTTCGTTTAAACTAGATTAGGCGCAAAGCGCGTCTGTTGTTTGGAAAAAGGTTTAAGCGGAGCTGAGGAAGCAGATTGAAAGTTTTATTTCAAATAAAATCCGGAGGACAGATTTCTGGCTACGTTTAATCGTTCAGGCTAAAAGAACTTTCAACCCGTTATTGAATTGTTAGTATAAGGTGAAAGTTAGGTCATATTCCGTCTTTTACGAGAAAAGTGATTTAGGATAAATCAAGGAATATGCCTTTTAGCAGAGATTAAGTGACCCGAATGGGCACGAGTGGGATACTAAAGCCCCTCGTGTCTTGAATATTTGTTCGTGAATCTCTCTTCGAGTGGAATTGACGGCTATTTTGAGTTTGGATTTATGATTTGCGGTGGTGGGAAGGTGCATTTTGTTTCTGATTTAACTTGATAATAGTAACAAATAGAAAGCTTTAAATATTAGTTTTTTCATAAAATTTCATGGCAGATGAACTATATGATGACTACAGCTTTCACAGAAGAACATTTCGTGACTTAGGTTTTGTAAAAATAACTTGTTATGCTTTAGAGGTTGGTGGAATTGGAGTCCTTGCTCTTGACAAATCAGAATCTTGGATTGGAATTGCACTTTATGCTGGGGGTAGAATAATTAACGATAAAATTAATGAGAGAAGGACTAGGGAAAGGTCTGAGATGGAAAAACTTCTTGTGACCAATCCAGAATTCAAAAAGAGATTTGAAACTGAATCAATATCATCAGTTCCGCACCCCTAATTATTTTCTTAGTTACTTTGTTTGGCGCACCTTCCCGTTTGTTTTCTGATAATTATTTTGTATAATCGCCGAAGGCGACTATTTAGGGGCGGGTGGTCGGGGGAATGCAAATCATAAATTTGTTTAGTATTCCCGTCAATTACGTTTAAGCGAGATTAAACGGTTTGTGTCTGATTTTGAAAAAGGCTTAAGCGTAACGAGAAGAGAGATTGAGAATTATTTTCATTCTGAAAATAACTTCCTATTTAGTTTATAATATTAAGAAGCAAATTTCAAGTTCATTTAATCGTTCGTAATAAAAGTGGTTTTAGCCATTAATATCTAAATCATATAAGCTAAAACTAAGACTAAATTCCGTTTTTTCACGAAGAAAAACAATTATGGAATAATTAAGGAATTTATCTCTTATGTGAGATTAACCGTGCCTTTGGCTCGAGCTGATTACGAAAATCCTCGAGTGTTTATCTGTGTTCGAAAAGCCTTCCCGAGTGTAATTTCTAACTATTTGAGGAAGTTGTGGGTGGGAACTTTAATCAGAAAGGTTTTTCAGTTTGGTAGGGCTGGTGGTTGAGGTATTGAACTTCCCCCAATTATAGAACTTCCCCCGCTTCCGCTTGTTAGCCAGAAGTAGACTCCAACTCCGATTGCTATTAAGATTATAATTATTAAAATCCAAATCCATGCCTTACTTTTTTTTTCTGTTGTCTGTTCTTCCATTTTACGGTAATGCTGGAGGGTTTGAGTCTGTCTGACCATCAATAACATTTTTAGCCAGAGCACAATCATTTCCAGTTTTAACGACTAACGTTGTAAAAATCATAGGAGGTGCTATTTCTTCATTCCAAGCAAAAGAAGCACTCGTCACGTTTTGAGATATAGAAAATAACCATTTTTGTTTTTGACTATCCCAAATATTAAACTTTTCTACATTACACCCAGCGAACACTTCTGCAAAAGACTTATCCATAGCCGACCAAAGATAATCGACTGGAACAAAATTCCATCCAGCCTTCAAAATTAGATCGCCATACGAATAAGATATATCTTGATCTTCGCTTCCATAACTGCGAGAGACTAAATCAACACCATTGTCGCCTTCTAATGTACAATTCTTCGGCGAATACATCCAAGCGCTTCCTGCAAAGACATGATAATACTTCCCTTGAAGTTCGCCCAAAAGAAAGGCGTTATCTCTAGTTTTAGGAGCACTCCAATCATCTATTACTGGGATGTGATAATAACTTGCCCTTTCAGGAGAATAATACCAAACATTCTGAAAAACATCTTGACTGCATGTTTGTCCTTCTTTATAGTTGCCCCAATATCTCCCCGATGCCTCAGAAATAAACTTAAGAGGTAGAACATTCCATCCCTTTACTACATTAATAGTAACGTGTCCATTCGGACTTTCCACAATACCCTGATTGTTGCCGAGTTGTAAATTAGTAAAATCTTGCAGATTCAATGCCGAAACAAAAACAGCGCCCAAAAGAATTAAAGCGAAAGCAATCGGTAGAATTATTTTCTTTCCCATCTTAAGTTATTTCCTCGAGGGGGAAGTTCTTTAAAAACCTTTCCTATTGGGTGGGTGAACAACTTCCGATATCTTTGAATTTGTTAGAAATTTCGCTTAAGCGCGATTAGACGCGAATAGCGTTTTGTTTCTGAAATTGCTTAAGCGGAACGAGGGAATTGGGCTTGAGAATTTTTCCTGATTTTTGCAAAAACTCCGCACAGATAAACTGCGGTTAATCGTTCAGGCTAAAAGAACTTTCAAAGCTATTTTTAACTTAGAATTATTGAAAGTTAGGTCATATTCCGTCTTTTACGAGAAAAGTGATTTAGGATAAATCAAGGAATGTGCCTTTTAGCAGAGATTAAGCGTCCTCTTTAGAGGCACGGGTGCGCATAAAAAGCCTCGTGGACCAAAATCTGCTTGAAAAGATGCTTCCGAAGCGTAATTGCTCTTTGTATCTGCGTACTATTGTTTATGGGGGTCGGCGAGAAGTTTACAGTGTCTTTAGTTAGTAGTAACAATAGAAAGTTTTATATACTCCTTTTTTAATTAAAAACTATGGAAAATGAGCAAAGATTAAAATTAGAAAGTAGAATTGCTACAGCATCTGGAATTCTAGCGGGCGCGGGATTAACTGCATTAAGTTGTTATAATCCTGAATTTATTCCATATATCGTTGTTGGTGGTGTTGTTGGTGGTGTTATTGGTGGTGGTGGTTGTGCTGAATTAATTAAAGAACCTAGTAGGTTTGCTAAAAGAATGTTAACATATGGAATATTATCTTCTGCTTTAGTTTTTGGTGGAAATTACTTAGGAAGAAATACTAACGAAGTTAGAAGTGCTATAATGCCTTCTGCTGGAACAAATAATGTTGAAAGTATTGTCTTGCAGTCAAAAGACAGCGAAAGACCCCTATATGAATATGGGACAAATAATGTTGGAAAAGTCTTTTTGCCAAAAAAAGAAATTTTAAGGCTAGAATCTGAAAAATTGAGAAATAACTTGGATTCCACTTTAGAAAATGTTTCTGAAAAATATAAATGATTATTGTTTCTAATTCCGATTATCTTGATTATTTCTCTTCGCCTCAGCGAAGAACTATCTGTCGCTGAAAGCGACCTCGAGCCGACCCCCTTTGGTATCTGACGCACTATTTTGAAAAGGGCAATTTCGTTTAAACTAGATTAGGCGCAAAGCGCGTCTGTTGTTTGGAAAAAGGTTTAAGCGGAGCTGAGGAAGCAGATTGAGAGTTTTATTGAAAATAAAATCCGCAGGACAGATTTCTGGCTACGTTTAATCAATCTTAAGCGAACATTTAGCCAATAAAACCTCACAAATGTCAGTGTATAAGATAATGATGTCGGGCGCAATCGGCGCTAACGCGCCTCATTTACTACTAAAGCTATTATTTTCCGAAAGTTAAACCGCGAATTTTATTTTCAAGAGTTTTTTTATTTTGTGCATGGAAAGCTTCCCTGGAAACACAAGATGCTGCTGAACAGTTTAAACAAATAGATTTCTTTTTAGTCTTATAACTTACTCCTGCCCCAACCAATGCGCCAAGACTACCCATCACCAAACAATAACTAATAGCACTTGTTCGTTTGCTTTCCATTAATTCAGCCTGTAGCTCATTGTATCTATCAGCATTTTCATAATTCCCTAATTTATAAGCTACTATTTCTCTTTCTAAATTTTGAGTTTGATAACTTTTACTCCACGGCAAAGTCACAAGTGCAAAAAAACCCCCAAGAACTGCGCCAAAAAGAGCTCCTCTTATTACTTTCCCCATATATAAAAAATAATGAAAGAACTATTTAAGTTTTTACATAATTAATCAAAAAACACTTTCTCAAAGTAAAAAACCATTATTTTCCAAACATTATATTAAAATGGACAAGTGTTTATAAAAGCATTTCAACAGGGAATTCTGGAAAAGAAATGAGCGTAGATATAATAATTGGAGGTCAAAGAGGAGATGAAGGCAAAGGTTTATTCTGCCAATACCTTGGGTTAAATGGAGATTATTCTTTATCGGTCAGGTCTGCTTCACCTCAAGCAGGACATAGCATTTACATCGATGGAAAAAGAGTTGGTCTTGTTCACATGCCCTGCGCTGCAGTCAATCCAAATCTGAGAATTCTCATAGGTGGTGGAAGTTTCATCGATACAAGAAAATTACTTTACGGAGGCCAAGATTTCAGACCCCATACAGGAGAAACAATAACAATCATCCCAGAAATCCCAACTTTAGGATTAACTCCTGAAAGACTAGGAATAGATTTCAGAGCAAAGCTTGTAACTCAAAATCACATAGATGGAGAAAGGGCAAATCCAAGGTTAATGAAACTTGGAAGCATCGGCAGCGGAGTTAACATGGCTAAGCACGATTTGGTTGACAAAGAAGCAGTATTCATGACTTCAGATTCTAATTTGCTTCCTTACAAAACAGACACAATAAAAGAGATGTATGATGCACTGGAAAAAGGCAAACATATTTTATTCGAAACAGACCATGGAATAGATCTCTGTCAGCACTTTGGATTCTTTCCATATACTACTGCAAGAACAATAAACACTTCAGCCTATTTGGGAGAAATAGGGATGTCTCTAAGATATGTAAGAGATGTTCATCTTATAATAAAGCCATATATAACGGCTGTTGCTAAAAAAGCTCCAATGGCAAATGAAATAACAAATAAAAAAGTTCTAGAGGAATTAATCAGACACGGTGGGGAAACAGGAAGTGTTAGTGGAAGGCCAAGAAGAGCAGCACAGTTTGATTCAGAAAGATTTATCCACAACATTAGGATGTCTGGAGCTTCAAAGATAGATATTTCTCATCTTGATTTATCAGAAAGAACCTGGGACTTTTGTGGTTTCAAAAATCAATCTGATTTTCTTAATAGAATAGCTAATGACTGCAAGAAAACATATGAAAATCCTAAATTATATCTAGGTTCTTATGGTCCTGAATTAAAAGATGTAAAATTAATATGATAAGAGTTGTAATAGTTGGTGCTGGACCTGCAGGAATGGCCGCAGCATACACCTTGTCAAATGCTGAAAAAAGACACGAACTAGAAGTAACCTTAATAGATCAGGGAAAAAGAGTCGAAGATAGGACAAATGGGGACACTGACAAGGCTTATGGAGTAAGCGGTGTTGGAGCTTTTTCTGACGGAAAATTTATCTTTGAAACTGAACTTGGAAAAAGGCAGATAGGCACAAATCTAGGAGACCTTATTGGAGCAAGAGATAGAGAATATTTAATGAAAGCCAAAGAATTCTTCAGAGGCTATTACGAAAAAACAATCGGTAAAATAGAAAGAATTTCCGAAGAAAGGTTAGTCAAAGCAAAGGAAATATCAAGAATAGCAGGCATTCATGACATAGATTACATAGTTGCCAATGATTATCATATAGGAACTGACAAGCTTCCGGCATTTATGAAAACTATCCAGGATGATTTGGAAAGAAGAGGAATAAGAATAATCACCGAGCAGAGAGTGATAGATTTTGATAACAAAAAGGTTTATACAAAAGATATGAGAAAAGATGCCAATAGTGGAAAAGAAGAGAGTTACAATTATGATTTCCTTCTTCTCGCTCCAGGCAGAGACGGCTCCACCTGGTTGCATCAGAAACTTGATGAAAAAAAGATAGCTCATTCATCTAGGCCAATAGATATAGGTTTTAGAATAGAAACTGATGCAGCAGTCATAAAACATCTAACAGATATCGAAAGAGATGTCAAATTTGAACTAACACATCCTAATGGCGATAAAATAAGGACATTCTGCGTCTGCCCATACGGATTCGTCACCCAAGAAAGAAAGAAGCCAGAATTTGGAGGTTTAGATTTCTGCTTGGTAAATGGAGAATCTCATTCGGTAAATAAATCAAATAACACTAATTTTGCCTTATTAGTAAGAATGCCATTGAGAGAAGAAGGAGATAACGCTGCC
This sequence comes from Candidatus Pacearchaeota archaeon, assembly GCA_018303825.1. GTDB lineage: Archaea > Nanobdellota > Nanobdellia > Pacearchaeales > GW2011-AR1 > JAGVXK01. The sequence goes on along the minus strand of JAGVXK010000002.1, from coordinate 8,326 downwards.
TGGGGGAGAAAACTCGCTGAAGCATACAAGGAAGCAGGAGTTCAAAGAATAGTCCTCCAAAGATACGGAGATTTGAAGATGCAAAGAAGTAGCAAACCAAATAAAGTTAAGGAATGGAGAATCCAGCCAACTCTTCCTGAAGAAGAATACATGGTTGGGGATGTAAGAATAGCTATGTACTCAAGAATAATGGATGACATAAGATATGCAATTGACAGGCTTTCAGTCCCAGGATTAATGGAAGGACTTAATCAGGATTCCACTTTGCTTTATGGTCCGGAAATAAAAATGCATGGAATTAACATAAAAACAACCCCATATTTAGAATCTGTCTCCATGCCAAATCTTTATTTAGCAGGTGATGGAACAGGATTTACAAGAGGCATCGGAGGTTCTTCATCCTCTGGCATCTTAGCTGCAGAAGGAATCTTGTCTAAATTATGACTGCCATCACCAATAACTTGATTGCTCTGAACGTTATTAATAGGTACAATTAAATTATTTTTATTATGTAAAACTTGCTGATTATTGTGGCTGGTTCCATCGTCTTCTACAAAAACAGCAGCAGTAATAACTGTTGTCCATAATCCGTCTTTGTTTCCCTCGGCACTCTGGCAGATATTCGTTGTCTTGAACACCTGTCCGGAAGCCTTAAATAATTGTTCCCTTTCTTCCCATGCCTGTTCTGGATCAAACTCTATTCCTAGAGTTGTTGCAAGCATTGTAGCTGCAAGATCTTCCGCATATTCCCCTGAATTTTCTCCTTTTTCTCCGAATGCATGATGCTCGCTCAAATATCCATATTGGTTTTTATCTTTAGGAAGAGCAAGTCCTATCGCGGCGCTGATTAATCTATTTGGTTCATTAGTTTCGCTTTTTGCCATAACGCAAAAAGCAACCTGCCCAGGATGAAGCAGACTAATTCCCTGTTCCTTGGAAATTATTTCGCAATTTGGCGGAAATATGGAAGAAACATAAACAAGGTTGCATTTTTCTATTCCGGCGCTCCTTAAAGCCCTCTCAAAACTGGCTAATTTGTCCTTGTGAATGCCCACTCCCTTCGTTAAAAATATTTTTTTTGGAACGTAATTCAAATTACTCTAATCCTTTTGCAAAACTTCAATGAAGTTTTATAGATAAATAAGTAATTTAATGCTTTTAAATCTTTATTGTAACTAAAAAATTATAAACTTTTTCTTTTTTGCACAAAAATTTTATTTTTTTATGATCTCAACGTTGGCAAAACCTTCAAATTCTTTTTCTGACGTTATAAAAGAATGATTATTCAATAAAGAATAAGTGTATGCAACAGCATCTGAAAAAGATATTTTCTTTTTTCCATGAAAATGCTTGAATTTCTGGGCATTCACCAAAACTCTTCTGTCAACAGGCATGGAATGCTTCTCCAATTTATCATGCCAATGCTGCACAGTTTCTTCCGGATGTTCTTTCAGTAAAGAGGAAAAGAACTCGCTCAATGTAAGATCTGTAACAACAAAATCTGAATTAATTAAACCTGCAAATTTAGGATTTCCAGAAGCAATTTCCAAAAGAGAATGCGTGTCAAGGCATATTTTACCAGTCATTTAACCCAGCCCTCCAAGTTCTTTTCTGACTTCTTTCAAAACATCATAAGTATTCCTCTTGAATTTTAAACTTCCATATAAATCCTTCAAAACATTTCCCTTATTTTTGAAATCAACACTTATTTCTTCATCTGCCTTTATCCTCAAACCCTTAACTATCTCGCTAGGAATGATGATTCCTATAGAATTTCCCCATTGCTTTGTCTTAACATTTATAGGCATTTTCCTTTTATTTTGTCCCTTACAATTTAATTCCTTCTCCTTTTTCAAAATATACAATTAATTAACCAATTGTATAACTATTATACATATAATTAATATATAAATGTTTCTAAAAAAGAAATATTTTTTTACCAATGATATAATATGTATAACTTATAGTTATATATTACGATAACAGTGCTATCAGAATTATGATTAGTTCTTAAATTAAAAAAATATCCGCAAATTTAAGCTCTCAAAATATAAATAAGTATAATAGCGATTATTATCAATAAAATAAGGAGTATCAAAGACAGCAAAAGAGGAACATTTAATTCAGATTCATTTGTAACGGCTGGTTTTTCCTCTGGGAGATAATCATCTACTGAATAAGTTACTTTATCAGAATCGTCCAGATCAGACACATTAATAACTCTTGCTCCATTTCTTGTTCTGCCTCCGCCGTCCCCGCCATTGCCACCACCATTTCCAGAATTTCCCGGCAAACTGACTGTGAAATAAATAGAATCTGAACTAATCTGTCCAATGGAATTGTTTGCATACAAATGTAATATATAACTTCCGTTTCCAGCACTGAAGCTTGTATTTTGGCACTGCACTATTGAGGCATTGTTTCCGTAATTAAGATTAAACCAGCACGACGAAACATTAGCTGCTATAAACTTTAAGTTTATATTTGATACATTTAAAACTGAATTATTCAGAGGGTAAATTATCTTTATGTATGGATTGCCTGTTTGATTCGTTTGATTATTTCCTCCATCTGTTCCATTTCCTTCATTGTCTGAAGCAAAAAGATTAAAGACAAAGTTAATTAACGAACTGTTGAAAACCTGACCTTGGGAATTATTTGCATATACTCGCAATTCGTGAGTCCCATTTGTCATTGAAATTGACATGCCAACACAACCAGGAAGATTGTTCAAGGTGCTGTCTAAATCATACCAGCATGAATTAGGAATTCCCTGCACTGTGTAATTCAAGAACAAAGAAGATACATTTGAATCTATAACCATTCCATTCAATGGATAATTAACTGTAATATTTAACTGCTGGGTTTGATTTGTCTCGTTATTTTCACCCGTGCCGTTCCCGTTGTCTTCGGGTGCAGAAACATTTAAGCTTGCACAATATATTTTATTGACATAATTATCTCCACTTCCTCCTTTGTCGTGGAATTGCACTCCCACCAATACTTTATCTCCTGCGCAGTAAAAATCATAAAATCCGCCCCCATTCAATGTTAAATCTATTCCTTCTACATTATTATAGCTAAATTTGCCCCGTCCGCATATAAGCTGATTGACATAATTATCTCCGCTTCCTCCTTTGTCGTGATAATTAACGCCTATAACTGTAGAATCTTGGCAAGAATAATTATAAAACCCTGAAGAACTTCTAGAAGGATCCAAATCTACCCTATTTGAACTGGAAATATCAAGATTTGAATTAGAACAATATAATCCTGAGACATAATTATCTCCGCTTCCTCCTTTGTCGTGGAATTGCACTCCCGAAATAGGATTATTGCAAGAATAATCGTGGAATCCCTCATTTCCAACTGTTATATCTATAAACCCTGAGCTAACAGCACCAACAACTAATAAAAGTGAGATGGCAACTAAAATTATTGAAAGAACAATCGCAATTTTCCTGCTGTTTTTCATAAATTTCCCAATAAAACATAACTATATAAACTTTTGCGTGGTAACACTTTTCAATAAATTAGGCTTATAAGCCCTATAAATAATTATAGATTAAATAAAATAAACCTGTAAATTTATAAACTAGGACATGTAAAAAAGAATATGGTTGAGTTAGAAAAAAAGCTCTTGGGTTCGGAAACCCAAAAGTCTGCTCCGGAAGTAATTAGAAGATTTGAAGAAATGCTAAATTTTTTAAAACCTTACTTGCCAAAAACAAGATTATACAAACATCCGAAAGAGAAACCTTATAAAATTAGCTAAATTTAAAGAAACTTGGCTTTTCCAAGAACTTTTATTCCTGAATTGTCAATCTTCATACCTACTGGACCGCGAACGTGATTTGTCATTCTCATTTTTGAGATTCTTACCGCTCTGTCTCCTTCTCCCCCAAGCCCGGATGAGAACAATTCTATCACCCCATCAACCAAATACTTTGTAAATATAACATCTTCCTCCAATTCAGCCTCCCCTGTAGCCTTTTCCTCCTCTGCCTCTCCGGCAATAACAACGCAAACAGCCAATTTTTTAAGAAGAGAAATAAGATTATAAATCTGAACTCTGATCCCATAATCTTTCTTCAATCTTATGGCAAACACATTTATAGGGTCAAAGCATATCCTCTTTATGTCATTCTTGACAACAAAATTAGTCAATGTTTTTTCTATCTCCCCTAAATTCATCCTATCAGCTAACTTCAAGAAAAAGCACTTTCCTTCTTCCTCAAGTTTCTCAAAATCCATTCCCTGCTTCCTTCCAGCCTTGTACAATTCGGCCACTTCTGGCTCAAAACTCACATATAATCCTTTTTCATTATATTTTACAGCCCCATTGTGTAAGAATTGCAATAAGAATGTTGTCTTCCCCGCACCAGCATTTCCAACAACAAGATTAGCGCTGTCTGCTATCAAGCCTCCCTCGCATAGAACATCAAACCCTTGTATTCCCGTAGCGCACCTTTCAGTTTTATCTTTTGTTTCCTCTTTTTTCTTAGCCATATTCTTTAGCCTACATTTCCTAGTTTATAAATTTATTTAAGAGCCCCCTTCTCTGCCTGTATCTCATTAAATAATGAATCTAACTTTTTCTTCGCTGATGCCTTTTTGCTCTTTTCCACATAAATATAAACATGGTTCAATCTGTTGTAAACAGATGACGCCTCCTTTACCTTTCCTTCCCTAAGATCTCCTTCAATCTCTTTTACAAGATAATCAAATAACGCATCTTGGCTTGTGCCCCCCGCCTTTCCCTTACCTTTTCTGAAATAAACTATAATATAAATAATTATAGCAATTGCCGCAAGAGCTCCCGCGACCACCATTATGATTATTGTTAGATTCTCCATTTTTCTACCCTATTTTGAAGAGACAATAAGAATTTCCCTGAGCCTTGCATTTTTCCTCCACAGCATCAACTTCCTTCCCAAATATATAACTAAATAAACCAGCAATAACTCCTGCTGTAAGGGCGCATACTTTTCCAGACTTCCCCCTTTTCTTTTGATATTCTTCGGCAAGCGCCGAATCTCTAATTATTACAATCGCCGTCTTCCCTTTATTATCCAATTCCTGTATGTTTATCTCTCCCAGGCCATAAATATTAAACAATTCCTGCAATGTGTTTATAACTCCCTCATCACTCTGCCCTATTTTATCCCCTAGATGCGCTATTTCCTCCATGAAAACATCCCTCATCTTCCCATAAACCTTCGCATGTTCAACAGCTCCCCTGATATTCTTAAGGCTAGATTGCTTTGCAGTCTCATATATCTTCGTCTCATCTATTTCCTGCAATTCCAAGATAGCTGAGGCACTAAGCATTATCTCCCTGTCCCCCAATATTGTTATCTTGCCCTTGTCTATGTCAAACTGCCGAACGAAAAGCAATTTTTTTAATATCGCGCTTAATGCCATTTACTCCCTACCCACATTTTTATTTTTAATCTTTCCATATATCCAGCCTATTGTTGCCCCGATAACAAACCAACTAATCAATCCACCGATAATGACTTGATAATTTTGATATATGGGCAAACGTAATGCAATAGCAAGAGCGTTAAAAGGAATTTGTGTAAACATCAAAAACCATCCGAGACTTTCAGAGCTAGAGATAACATATCCTATTAAGATAACAACAATATCTAAGATTCCCAATACGATTCCCCCCTTAAACCAATAACTCCGTTTCTTCCAACCCATTTTATCTACTTCCTCTTTTCATTTTTTCTTTATCCCCTTATTTAATTCAGTATTAATGAGAATAGAGTCTTTTACACTTATAAGCTTTTGCCCGGATTTAATCTGATGAATCAAATGACTGGCGCTTCCTGAAGTGGTTGTCTTTGAAAGAGCATATTCCAGGGCTTTTTTCATCTTTTCAATCTTATCTTCTGGAAAATAACATCTTATTCTCCCAACAAGAGATATTTCCATGAATCCCCCATGGTGAAACATAAATCTTTCATAAATTTCATCCCCAAATACATCGGTTCCTATGTACCAAACTGCATCAAACTTCTTTTCTATGTAACGCACAAGCTTCTGCAGCACTTCGTTTGCAATTTCAAGGCTCTTCAAGTTTCTATTGTGAGCAACAAAAGGAAGTATCTCGCTCTCAAGCATCAAATAATAACTGGCCTTTTCTCTTTCCATCTCACTTATTTTTTTATTTTCCATTTTTTTTTCTTGCGCCATTTTTATTCTCTAATCTCTTTTGATTTTTCACCATTTAAAATAGCTTTGATTTTTCCTTTCAATTCTGACAGATCTTCCTTGATTATACCCCATAGTAAATCTACCTCAACATCGAAATAAGCATGTATAAGAACATCTCTCGTTCCAGCAATCTTCTTCCATTCAATATCTATATTTTTCTCCCTAATTTCGTTAGATAAATTTTTAACGGCTTCTCCAATTATTTCAACTCTTCTTATTGTAGCATCCATCAAATCATCATTATGCTTAAAATCTTCTAAAGAAAGCCCTTTGGTAGATAACTCTATCTTACCTATATTTTCTAAAATGTGCTCCAAATATTTTTTATCTCCGCTTTTCACATTATTCTCACCTCATCCTTTAATACGTTTTCTCTTATAAAATGACTGATTCCATTATAAGTTAATAAATCGACTTTTCTTTTCAATATGCTCTCAATTTCCATCTTTAAACCAACCAAATCAAATAAACTAAATTTCCTTCCCTTTTCAACCTCAATCAAAATATCGACATCGCTGCTCCTTTTCTGTTCCCCTCGTGCATAACTTCCAAAAATCCCTGCCCTTTTTACCCCAGCCTTCTTTAACACATCTATAATCTTTCTACTTATTTCTCCTACTGCATTGTTCATCTCCTTACTTACCTGCCTGTTCGAATAATCTAACTGCATGCCAGACACCCAAATAATCTTTCCTGTATTACTAACAATGATTTTGCCTGAATAAACAAGATAATTAATTATAACTGAAAAGGTCTGATACATCATCTTTTTAGGAAGTTTATCCCACAGTTGCTTTTTCATATACGCTCCACTATGCTCGTAAATCAATTTCTCTACCATTAGCACACTATCCAACCTTGGATAATGTATTATTTTCTTTGCATCCATTTTCTTTACATCTATTTTATTTATCTTATTTATTTTATTTGATTGTATAAGTTTATACATTATATATACTTATATACCTCTTATATTTAAGCTTTTCTATTATCTTTTCTTCTTTTTTCATCTCCATTATCTTAATAATTGAATCTCCTTTCATATTCTTTATGAGTCATCCATTCAAGGATAACGCTGACTATTTTAACATCATTTCCAACAACAGTATATATCAATCTCCAGGCATTTGGCAAATCATATTTCCACAATGCTGAAACAGAATATTCTTTTGGAATTAATCTTTTTGGAATTCTTGTCCCGCATAAAGGATCCTTCTTCAAATCTTCTATTGCTCTTGTGATAAAATTGTAAAGCTCTTTATCTTCAAATTTTCCATCTTTCAAATTTTCATAATCACCTTTTAATTTTTTGCTGACAAACACTACCTCTTTAATTTTTATCATTTTTTGAAAAGTCCCTCCTTTTCTAGTCTCCTTATCAAAGCAGGATTCCATATCCATACAACTGCTCCATCTTTATCAATAACAATTTTATTATTGGTCTCAAGATAATCTAGAACAACGAGATATGTCTGCCACATTACTTTCTTTGGCAAATTCTTCCAAATCTGTGTTCTCCCCATTTCTCCAGAATGTTCTTCGATAACTTTCTCTATCATAATAACTGTATCCAAAGTTGGACTCCTCGCAAATGGATTTTTTTCTTCTTGCTTCATCATTTTTAATATATCAATTGATATATAAACCTTATGAAAGGTCTAAATATTAATTATCTAAACAACCTCCTTATTTCCTTTCTTGATTTCTTTGCTCTTCTCCAAGCTCTCCAGACCGCAAATATACTTGCCCTTTCAACATTTTTAATAATATTAACTTTTCTAGCATTGAACTTGCCCAAAACTTTTCCAAGAGCATTGTTAAACTCAACGGCATCTTTATTTCTTGAGAAGTGACCTGTAATAACAAACGGACTATCAAGACTTATTTCAATAAACCCTCTTCCAACAAGATATTTGATTACATTATCTCTCGAATCAGAATAAACTAAACTACCATATTCTTTTTCTAGCTCTCCCAAAACAAGAAGAAGCATCTCACTATTAATTATCTCCTTGCCTTTTGCGTCATACCCAAATACTTTTAATCTATTCCCATAATCCAGTATTGAAATTGAATAATGCCTTAATTTCAATGCAAAAAA
>JAGVXK010000001.1 GCA_018303825.1 Candidatus Pacearchaeota archaeon | reverse complement strand
GAACAAGTATTTACATATATAGAAAATCAATCGTTGCACCACGCGACGCAATAAGACTAACTGGACGCCTAGCCCTTTAGGGCTAGGAGGATGTCACAATATTTTATTTAATTTTTATTCTTTCTTAATACCCTGCGACTTGCTGTAGGGATAAAACGTTAGGCGGGATTACAATAGCAGTCAAAAAATGATAAAAGAATTAGCTAATGTTCGATGGAGTTTGGTGGTTGCAGGAGAGAATGTTAGTTTTGTTTGTTATCTGATGCCACATAGCTTGCCGTGGGGTAGTTTATTTCTTCGCATCAATCAGAATATTGATTATTCTTGTCATCTCGCTTATGAATTTTTCCGCAGTTGAATGCCATGAATCTATTTCCATTCCTTTAATATGATTGACTTCTCCATGGGAGATTGATTTATGCAAGACATAAAGGTCTCTTATTGCCCGAACAGAGTCCATTTTTATCATTCCCGAATCGATAAAAGTTTCTGTAAGCATTTCTGGGATGTGCTCCGGACTAGGAGGTGTCTTCCCCGCCATCATTAAAGCGGCCTGGGCAGAGTCAACCATTGCCCAATAAATTCCTTCTATCGCACCCATAGTTGCTGCCTTGCTTCTTGCAAGATGAATAGGAGCTCTCTCAAGAGAATTGTAAACTGCCTCTGGAGTTGACTTTATCTTCCCATCTATTAGCAATGCTTTTAATGGATTGAAGAATCCTCCGCTGTCTATCAATGCTTCTCCATATCTCAATATATTCACAATAACCGGGTCACCATTCAATAAATCCTGCCACCATGTAGTTAACTTTAATGTGTTAATATGCAGTTCTCTGCCATAATCCAATGATGCAACTAATTTTCCAAGCTCTTCCCTATACCAGGCTATCAGTTCCATATCCCACTTAATCGCAGAATCATCTATAACAAGGATAACATCAATGTCTGAACTCGCGCTTGCATTGTTTTTTGCCTGGCTTCCAAATAATATCGAGGCCTTTATGATTCTGTCAAATCTTTCATGGGCCTTCATTGCAAAGTCCATTGCGACATCCCTTTCTGTTTTCGGCTCAAATCTTGTCTGTTCTAGTTTAAGTTTTGTTATTTTTGGCTTCTCTTTTTTGACTTTAACTTTCTTTAAATGAGCTATTTTATCAAGAGAATTTTTCTTATCTGCCACTTTTTTACCTCTTTCTATCAATAGATTAAATTGTTTATAAACCTTTACTACTCCCACAGCTATATCTTATATATTAAAATAGAACCTTTATCTCATAAAATAAAAAATCTTTAAGTTACAGATAATTATTGTCCATTTAGTATTATATTAAATTTCTTGTAAAGGTTTAAATAGGGTTTATTTTCACTCTATTCATGCATGAAAATTCATTATATCCACGAATATACACAGAACATGTAGGCAGACCTTTGTATAAATTCTCAAGAAGATATCTTGGAAAATCAAAATTCTTTGCTCTTAACATAGCCGACCTTCCAGCTTCAATTGTTGCAGGGGGAGTGGGTGCTGTTATCGCCGACTTTCCTGTCGGGGCAGGATTATGCTTTGCATTCCATCAGTTTTGCATTCCCATAGCTATGTTTGCATTACGTGCAATAAACGTAAATGAAAGAAAATCTCTTGATAGCTTCGCAGAAAGATCAGTAACCGATAACTTTTCAATTAAATAAATTAGTCATTAAGTAATAAATAAATTTATTCTTAAGTCGTCATAAGATAATGATTAAATGTATTAGATAATAAATTGTTTGCAGTTTATTCCATCTGATTTCCGGAAAGTCTTGACCTTCCAGCCATCTGCCCACCAAGCTCTGTTGGGAGATTTGAGAATCCCGCACCATACATTGAGAAGTGCTGTTCTGGAAGCATCATCCCATATCCGGAGAAATATCCCGGTCCTGATAAAACAGGGGATTGATTCCAATAAGGAGCCATATCCATTCCATAAATGGGGGAGCCAAAAGCCTCCATCGTTTTCTTGAATGGGCTTGTCTGGAAGTGCTGGTACCAGTCTCCGGCTTCGATAATTTTTTTTATGTCTTTGATTTTATCACCATGTGCTGCTTGTAATTCCTTAAGATGCCCTTTCATAGGAACATTTCCCATTCCCATAGGAAGTTCTCCGTGCTCAAAACCAAAATTGTCAGATAAATGCATTTTATTTACATAAGGAGCAATCTTTTTTGTCTCTTCAAGAATATCTTTTTCAGAATATCCGTATTGACGAAGCATGTTTATGTGTCCAACATCCCATGTTGCTCCGATAAGTTTATCAGCCTGCTGTTTGGCTTCGCTTTCGCTCAATCCCTGATTTTCAACCAGCTTAGTGGCAAGTTTTTTTCTTGAAGCATCAATCAAAGTCCTCATGTCTTCTGCTCTTCCAATTCCCATTCCGACAGGAGGATTTTCCAAGCTGATAATCGGCGCCTTGTCCTTGAATTTTTTATAAGCATTCAAAGCAACATTAGAATATGTCTCTGAAGATCTTTCCATGACAAAATCCTGCAATGGTTTCAATGTTTCAGGAGTTTTTGACAGTGTGCTGAGTATTGCAACGCCCTTGACAACATCATCTGCAAGTTCAGGAAGTTTTGTAGGGTCTTTAATCTCCTTAATTCTTTTCATCATCCTTTCCCTGTATTCTTCCAATCTCTTCTTATCAGCTTCATTTCCGTCTTTTTGAACAACTTCCCACGCTTTGTTAAACATCTCTTGTAATCCATTGTATGCATCTCTTACATAAATGTCAGCATAATTCAAAGCACTTATATTTCTTTCAACATATTTTCTTTCTGCAGAAGTCAAACTATCAATAAATTTCTGTCCTTCAGGAGTATTATATTTTTTATAAGCTTCTGCAACTATAGATTCTCCATTTTCTATTTTTTCAGCTCCCATTTCACCTTTAAATGCTTCAGAAATTCCTTCTCTTCCTTGCCTAGCATGGAAAACTATATTTCCGAGCTGTTTATCCCAGGATTCTTCATTTACTCTTTTCAATTCTTTCAATGGGTCTGACTCTTTCTCGCCTTCAAGATAGTTTATTTTGGATTTAATTACATTTATTACGCCATCTCTTTCGTTGATTACATACATCTCTGTAACTTTCTCCTTCTTCTCTTCTTTTTCTTCTGTGAGAACTCTGTTTTTCATTTCAGGAAGCCCCGAAGTGGTGTGGAATGTTATAACAATATTTCCATTAGGATTTAGTTTATTGGCTCTTTCCACAACAGATGCCATCTGTCTTTCCGCCTGCTGCCTTCTTGGTTCATCAACTCCTTCTTTTGATATTCCAGAAGCTTCTATTAATGGTCCATGCAAACTTAAATCCACTTTGGATAATTTTCTCAATCTATTTAGTTCTTCCAAGTGCTGGTCGGGAATTGTCTCGAAAAGATTTGGCTGTAATGCTGTTATTTCTATGGCTTTTATTCCTGTATTAAGTTTATTAGAAACATCTTTCAGCTTGTTTGCTGTTCTTGGGTCTGTTGTCACGGCAAAACTTCCTGCTGATGCCCTGTATTCTGGTCCGAAAAAAGATTCTCCATACTTCTCGCTGCTTCCATAGCTCGAGCTCCTTGCCCCGTTATAAAAATTTTCATCGCTCATTTTTATCTTGTTTACCCCTCTTTTTTATCCTTATCAACTTGCCTATCTTATCTAATCAAAGACTTTATTTAAAACTAACCTTTTATGAGCTGTTAAGTTAGCGTTACCTATTTTTCAAGATTTTTGCTTCATGTACCGACATATTTATAAGTTTAACTTTCTTATTCAAGTTATGAAAATAAGAGAGGTGTTAGATAAAAAGATTGGAGATAAGAAGTACACAAGATACATCGTCATTCTACCTAAAAATATTGTCCAGGAATCAAAGCTTTTAGGAAAGGATCTCAAAGCAAAGTTAGAAAAAGATAAGATAATTATCGAAAAAGAATAATCATTTGTTGGCTGATAAATGAATTAAATCTAGCCATCTATTCTCGCTTAAATTTAAGTCTGCATTTGCGCTATCACAAGGAACTTCATCTGTTGTTGAATGATTTTCTATAAAGTTATGCTGGATAACTATTGCAGTCATCAAAATAGGGGCAGACCATAAAGCTTTTAGTCCTCTAAAATCAAGAACTCTGTCTTTGATTTTCATAAAGACAGTTTCAATTCTATAATTGTGAATATGTGTTGTTTGGTAGTTTTGTATCTTATGTTCTATTGTCAGACCGCTTAGTTTATTAGAATAAAAGAGCTTTTTGAAAGCTCTCGGATAAAATACTCCTGCGTCTGTTTGAATATATTTTGGTTTTCCTTTGCTTATTGCTTTTTTCAAAAACTCTTGTGCTTGTGTTGGGTTAGCCGATAAAGAATAGTGAAATCCAGTTATTAATCTTGTATCCCAATCTAAACAACACCAAAACTTATCTTGTTTTCCTTCTCTGAATATAACTGTTTCATCTGCATAAAAACTTTCTCCCAAGTTATAACCTAATCTTTCAACAAATCTGCTAACTCTTAAAGCATATCTCCTTACCCAATCCAATATAGAAATATGACTTATCTTATAATTAAGATGTCTTTTTAATTGATTTCTCATTTTCCTAGAAGATAAATTAGACACATACATATCAATCGACATAGTTATAATGCCGGGATTGTTTCTCATTCTATAAAATCCATCATCATTTGTAAAGAATTTATGGCAAGTTTTACAATAATATTTCTGTATCTTCCCTCTGAATTCTGTTCTCCTAAACCCTTTTTTGTAATTATTGTTTGACTTACAATGCTTACAAATAATAACGCTCACCATACTGTATTCAGGTACATGACACTTATATATCTTTCGGTACATGAAAGAATAACTATCTCTCCGTTGTAGTAACTATCCTATAGTAACAAATAGAAAGCTTTAAATATCCTTTATTTTTAGAAAAAGTATGTTTAATGAAAAACAACTGCAATTTGAAGGATTTGTTGAAACTATTCCAGTTAGAGAAATGAGGATGGACTATAATGTTATTTCTGGCGATTTAGCAGACGAAGTCCTAGAAAGAGCAACAAGAAAATTTAGAGAACAGTTTCAGGGTTTTCCTGGATTAGAAGGCACTCTTAGAATAGCAAACACTGATAAAGGGAAGGAACTTGTTGAATCAAATTTGCCTGTCCTAGCTGGTTTAAACTTAGTTGATCTGGAAGATTTGGGAATTCAGTTATGCGACGAAAGAGATCATGCTAGAATTTATAATGATGAAGTTAGAAGATTAGCTGAAGGAAAGAAAGGATTTTTCAATGGAAGGTTCTGGTTTGATGTCTCTTTTATAAGAAATCCATATGCAACTCAGGACAAGTTAATGCCTTGGGAAGAGGAGCTGAACAGAGAGATTGATGCTATGCATGGTTCTAAAGCAATTGTTTCAGTTCCTTATAGAGCAATAGTTCCTGTTAGACTTGAAGGAGATAATTCTCCATTCGGAAAAGTTAGCAGTTATTCATTCAGACTAAATCCAACCGTTAAAGATGCTGTTAGGCCTATTGAGATTACAGCAAAGGAAGCACAAGAAGGATATGACTTCTCAAAATTAGATCCAACTACTGCTTTTCCAGTTAGAGGACAAGGTAAACATTTTTACGGAGTTTCTGGAAGTAAAAGATTTTCGAGGCTGGGTGTCTACGGGCTCCTCGGTGCTGGCCACATTGGGGATCCTCTGGGCTCCGACGAGGTTGGTCGGGTAGTTGTTAAAAGTGCCGAAGGCACCGTGCAAAAATAATTAGAAATCCTCTCATTTTTAAAAAGCGAACTTTCAAAACGAAATAAGTGAAGCTCCACGAGGCAAGACCTCGTGGCATCTTTAGATGAATTCGAACAGCTTAAGCTGTTCTCCTTTTCTACCTTGTTTTTTAATGTAATCTCTAATGATGTCCGCATTAACTCCTTCACCAACCGTACCAACATATCCGCCATCACTCCAAAATTCTCCACCCCATAATTCATCTTTTATCTTGGGATAAGTTTTGAACATTCTTAATGCTGTAACACTTTTCACGATTCTAAAAAGTTGAGATGGAGAATATTTTGCCAAAGATTTTAGCATAAAGTGAACATGATTTTCATCAAAACCAATCGTTTCGAATTTCATCGAATATCTTTCTTCCATTTGTTTACAAGTATATGTAAAGGTTTCACAGTAATCTTTATCGAGAAACATATCTTTTCTATATTTTACACAAAAGACAAAGTGATATTTCAATTTGAAAATCTTATGTGCTGATTTTTCAAGTTCATCCATAGATAAGCCAACATATTTTTAGGTTTAATAGTTATTGGCTCTCACCCTATGGCAAGACCATAGGGTATAACGATTAATCAAAAGAAAGATTATTGATGCGATCTGGGACAAGATAAAATTTGAGTAACTTTGGTTAGAATAGGTGCCGTTTACTTTACAGCTCACCTTTTATCATGTTTCCCAGGGCATTCTGGTGTCTTTCTTCTTCTCTTCTTTCTCTATCTTAACTCCATAATAGTCTTCCCTTCCAGCATTTAACCTCTCTAATTCTGGATTGACAAACCCTGCTCTCCTGTCATTCATAATGGTTGCTGTTTCATTTGGTCTTTGTGCGTTAATGGTTTTCATCATAACAGGGTCTCCCCCATGTGTCATTGCTTCATATTTCGCCCTTGATGCTCTTGTTTCTGTTCTCCCGACAGTCCTTGCCATTTCATAAACAGAGAATTCAGGGTTTATCTGCGCCCCCCTTCCAGTTTCAGTTGTATTTGCTGTTTGTTTTTGTTCTGTTGGTGTTTCAATGTTTTGAACGTTTTGTCCAGTCTCCAGAACAGGAGCTTTCATCTTCCCTGTTGAGATAAATTCATGAAATTGCTCCTTTGATTCCTGCTCCAGCTCTTTTTCCAATGTTTGCCCAACAGGTTTCCCAGTTTGCTCAATACTTTTTATCTTTGATTCAACAATCTTTATCTTTTGCTTCTTAGGTCTAGCCATATTTGTCATTAGCAGTTCAAATATATAAATGATATGATTTTCAGTTCTACCGGTAGGAATAGAATTAGCTTCCCGGGAAGGTAGGCATGCTGTGCGCCTTCTTGTAGATATCATATATCTTCCTGCATATCTTTCTTGCTGAGATAAGTGCATTTGCTCTAACTACCATCTCAAAGTCAGTTTCTTTCTTTTCTACTGAAACAGCTGATTTCTTGCTCTTGTCGCTTTTTAGGAAAGAGAATAATGATGAGAATGGATTTGAATCTTCCTCATCTATTTTCTCTTCATCCTTCTTAATTTCAGATTTTTTGTCTTCAAGAAACTCTTTGATGTCTTTTTCAATGGCTTCTATGCTTTCCTGAGTTGATTCCTGTATTAATTTAAGAGTGTCTCCAAGTTCATCTTCCTCCAGCTCTGCTTTAATAATTTTCATCTCATCATCTGTCAATGCATAACTGGTAAACTCAACTTCAGCTCTCCCTCTGAATCCATATCCTCCCTGCTGCATTCTTTCAGGAGCGCTTCTGAATCTGAATTCAGTTATCATTACAGGAGAATATTTTCTTATCCTTCCATTTTCAACTAATTTTTTATAAATTGTCGGCAGATCTCCTGTTTTTACATCATCAATTGGCTTATACTCTCCCTTTCCCAAAACTGCGAGCTCTAAAATTAAAGTATTGAATGCGCTTACAAGGGCAGAGCTGCTCATCTCATTATTTTCCAATTGAGCAGCAGCCTTCAGGTATGGTTTTATCCACTTTGAATACATTCTAAGAGAAGCCATTTGCCCCTTTAGATAATTTTTCTCAATCTCAAATCTTTTTGTCAGTTCTTTTTCGCTTTCGGAAAGCCATCTCTCAAATTCTCCATATCTCTGCTGTAGCAATCTCTTAACTCTTTCATTTAAATCCAAACCCCCCTGCTCGACTGGTTTTGTGATATCATTCAAAGATGAAGTAGCCATAAATGCATCTATAAGTGTTACATAATCAAATTGCTGCGCCATCGCCTTTATGGCAGTTGTTCCCTTTTTCATATCAACCTGGTCAAGCCATATCTGCTTTAGTGCAAGAAAAGCGGCATTCCTTTTTGCATTATCTTGAGAGTGAGATTCAACATATGTTTCAAGCCTTATCCTGAACTCTTTTAAGTCATATAATATATTCAGTACAGATTTAATTACTGTATTTAATGTTCCAAGAATTTTCATGGATTCTTCCTGCATTCTTGTTGCCCTCTGCCCCATTTCAGCGAAGAAACTAGACGAAACAGAGGAAGAAAAGTTATCCACAATCTTTTCAGTGCTTCCTTTAAAGAACGAGTTCATCAAATCAAGGAGCCAGAAATATATCGGCTCAAGGGACTCTCCGAAGGCATCATAGACAAGAAGGTGTTTCTCAACCCCATTTGCAAATATCTTTTTATAATCCATGGTGTTTCGGTCAATGTCAATCTCCTTTATGTCCATCCACTCTCCTACTCTCAATTTTGCTTCCTTGGCCGCGGCAAGATAAGGATGCTTGTTTCCAGCTTTCCTTTCCTCTTCAAGCATCTTTTCCACTTTTTCCTTTGCGCTCACTCCCATTTCGTCAACCTCATTATCACAGTACAGGTCAGGGTTTATCGCTGCTATCAGCTTATGTATGTTTACTGCCATCTTTTTTATCTCTGTAGTTTATATTCAATAGAAAATGCTTTATTTAAAACTTCTCTATACGTCAAAGCGAAAGTTATATAAACTAAAGTTTACACGTATAAACTAGGATGGATATATATAAACTAAAATGGACAAGACTCCAGGTTGAGATATTTAGATTTCTCTGTATTATCGCCGGAAAGAGCGCGACTGGCAGAGAAATAGCTAAAAAACTCAAGAAATCACCGACTGCTGTCTCAAAATCTTTGAAAGATTTGGAAAAAGAAGAGATAATCAGCGTGAATAGAGATAAGGAGAACGCATTTTCAATTGAGTTGGATTTGGATAATGAAGCGGTTATCAGTCTAAAAAGAGTTGAAAATTTAAAGATGCTTTATGAATCGGGCCTTGCACATTTTTTAAGAGATAAATTTCCCGGATGTACAGCAATCTTATTTGGAAGTTATTCTAGGGGAGAAGATATTCATAGTTCTGATATAGACATCGCAATAGTAGGAACAAAGGATAAAGAGATTAATTTAAAAGAATATGAGAAGATGCTCGGGAAGAACATAATTGTTAATTTCTATGTCTCTTTCAGAGAAATAAATAAACATCTAAGAAATAATATGCTCAATGGGATAATTCTCTCGGGGAGCGTAAGCATATGAAACTGCCTAAGGATTTCGATTATTACCTTAAAAGCAGGATAATCAGGAAAATAACGCCTGATACCGAAAGAGCTAAATTTTTAGAAGAGGAATCTGCAAGAGCAAAGAAGGCATTAGATAACAGACTTAAGAGGGAAAATGTTGACGATTTGAATGCAAATTCTATTGTAAAAGAATGTTATGATATACTTATGTCCTTGATAAGAGCGAAATTGTTAAACAAAGGATATTATTCTTCTGGTTCTTTTGCCCACGAAGCAGAATTATCTTTTCTCATAGAACTTAATTTTTCTGAAAACGATATTGGTTTTATGAATGAGCTGAGATATTTAAGAAACGGAGTTATTTATTACGGCAAGATTCTCGATAAGGAATATTGTGAGAAAGTTTTGGAGTTCCTTGACAGAACTTATAAGGAGTTGATAAAAGGGCGCAGATAAAAACAAACAATTTAAATAAAACCCTTCATTAAATATGCAATGGGTGATGCTCCTGATTTAATTGATTATACTGCTCTGAAAAAAAGAGGATTGATAAAAACAAAAGACCTCGGCAAAGCCAATATTACTAAAGATGGTTATCTGGATATTGGTGCAATGAATGCTGGAAATCCTGAATTATCCAATGCATCGTCTGGTGTCAGTTCATATGGTGGTTATGGTTCTTCTAATACTGCATCTGGTTCTTCGTCACAACAGACTCCAAGCTTCAATAGTTTCTGGAATGACCTTCCTGGACAATCCCCATCACAGACAGCAAACACCACACAATCAGTATCAGCAACATCTACAAATAATGAGACAAGTTATTATAACAACAATAGCGCAACAAGTTCATATTACAATCAGCCTACCGGTGTTTCGGATAATAATCTTTCATCTAATAGTTTGAACGAATTGAAGCTTAAACTAGAAGACATGGAATACAAACTCTCTAGATTGACAGAAAAGCTTGAGCTGATAAGCTCTAAGCTTCTCGGATTTGAAAGCAAGGTAACATAAATAAAAAGAAATGACCATAACTTATGATTATAATGGAAGAATCAATATCTTCCTGGATGACAAAGAAATAGCTGTTTTGGTATCTAAACCCCTGTATGGGAAAATCACATTATTAAATGGAGATAGTTGATGCAGTTTGGGATAAGGTAAAATTTGAGTAATAACAATTAGAATAGGTGCCGTTTATTTGCGGTCCACAATCTAGTTAATCTTATATAAACAACAATGTTGTGAAAAACATGGAAGCAATTTATTATTTTAGTCACGAATTGGACATATTCCTGGAAGAAACTGAATTGCTAAATCTGGGAAGTCGTGGCATTAATGGCTTTATTGACTTTATGGATAAAGAGGGAAATAAAACAAAACAGGTTCCGCTGTTGTTATGCGTCCAAAATACAGGAGTTTACATAGGGTTAAATCAAATTCCAGATGATAGAGAAAGAAAACTTGCAAGCAATTTTGGGGTTGTTTTGTCTAAAGAAGCCTACGCAGAATTAATTAGGAGAGGAAGAGTAGGTGAGCGCTTAGATATGATAGGTGAAAGAGTGGAAATTCAAAGAAAGGGCATAATTTAAAAATTGCTCTATTCTTGTTTAGTCATGAGTTCAAGCATAGATTTAGACAATGAAATCAAAGCATATGCTCTTAGAGGAGTGATTGAATATGGAAAAACAACCCCCGGAAATGTGCTCCCAAAGCTGTTCCAGCATGGCTTGAAAAAAGAGGACATAAAAACAATTATGCCGCAAATTACAAAGATTGTTTCTGAAATAAATAAATTAAAGAAAGATGCTGCCGAAAAAGAATATCCCAAATATGAAAAATATGTTGTAAAAAGAGAGGAAAAAGAAAAAGGCATTCCAGAAATAGATATAAAAAAGGGAATGAAAGTTGTTACAAGGATGGCTCCCGAGCCGAGCAAATACAACCATCTCGGTCATGCAATGACTTTCTTATTGAACTATCTTTATGCGAAAAAATACAATGGAAAATGTCTTTTAAGATTTGAAGACACTAATCCTGAAAAAGTGAGTCAGGAATATGTTGATGCGATGAAGTCTGATGTTTTGGATTATTTGGAAATAAAGCCCGATGCAATAAGGTTCGTCTCTGATGATATGCCTCTGCTTTACGAATATGCTGAAAAACTGATAAAAATGGAAAAGGCATTCATGTGCTTTTGCAATAGAGAAAAAATGCAGGACCTTAGGCATAAGGGAATAGAATGTGAATGCAGGATGAAAGCAGAAAGCCACAACATGGAAGAATGGAAGCTCTTTCTTAAAGGAAAATTCAAAGAAGGAGAGGCCGTTTTAAGAGTAAAGGGAGACATGAAAAGCCAGAATCACGTAATGAGGGATTCTGTCTTGTTTAGGCAGATAAACGCCAAACATTACCGCCATGGAACAAAATACAAGGTTTGGCCGATGTATGATTTCTATAATCCAATAGAAGACAGTTTTATGGGAATAACATTAATCCTTAGAAGCAATGAATTTGATTTAAGAGTTGAACTGCAGGATTACATAAAAGACCTTCTTAAGTTGGACAAACAGATGATTGTTCAATATGGCAGATTCAATGTCATAGATTTCACAACAAAGGGAAGAGAAATCAGAGAGTTAGTTGAATCAGGGGAGCTTATAGGATGGGATGACCCGAGACTAATAACTTTAAGAGCATTAAAAAGAAGAGGCATAACAAAAGAAGCAATCTATGAACTCACAAATCAAGTAGGTTTGTCGAAGAATCAGGTGAATTTAGATTTTGACATAATTGCAGCGATAAACAGAAAAATAATTGATAAGACATCAAATAGGTATTTCTTTGTTCCAAATTCAATCAGTTTGAAAATAATAAATCATCCAGATACAGAAGAAACAGAAATACCAATTCACCCGAACAAACCAGAGGTGAAAAGAGTCCTGCCTGTTTCTGCTGCAGACATTTCTATTTCAAAACAGGATTATGAAACATTTAAAGGAAAGGAGATAAGGCTTCTGCGTTTATATAATGTAAAACTTCCAATTAAAGGAAAGAAAGCACAGTTCACTTCTCTGGAAAACAAAGATATACCAAAAATAACCTGGGTTTCTCTTGGCACGAACACAAAAGTTCTAATGCCTGATGGAAACTGGATAAAAGGCAAATCCGATTCAGGTATTTTAAATCTAAAAGAAGGAAATATAATTCAGTTTGAAAGATTTGGATTCTGCAGATGTGACAAGAACAAGAAAGGCATTTGTGAATTTTGGTTCTCTCATAAATAGTCTATTTTTCTAGGGGTGTCAACTTAAAAGATGATAAAATTAGAATTATCTGCTGTAAAATGGCAATGCCTTTTCAGTATAATATCATAAAGTATCGACGTAAAACTAATCACGCCCTTAATTGTGCTTTTCCAAAAGATTTATAAATACCATTTTGCTATAAACTGGATGAATAAAAAAGGGTTGAGCGATATCATTACCACAATTCTTATAATTCTTTTAGCCCTTGCAGCCATTGTTTTGATTTGGGGCTTCATCAAAAGACCAGTTGAGCAGGGCGGGCAATCAATTGAGAAATCCGCAGACTGTCTTGCATTGTCATTAAAGCCAACCGCTTGCGTTGTTAGAGGCACAGACACCTTAGGCGGGAGTCTCGTTAATGCTACAGTTCAATGGGCTGATGGCGATGTTGACCTACAGCAAATCAAGGTCATAATAACTGACTCTGCGGGGACAAATAATGTGTTTAATGCAACTGCCCCTCCAAAGCTTGCAACAACAAATATTACTAACGGTGTGACAAGAGGATTGGGAGTTGCTCCTTACACTTTGACTGCTGCAGGAGTTATTAAGACTAAGACAGGTGTTATTGGAACCTGCGCTGAGTCGCAGGACAAGCTTGGTTGCACATATGTAGCTTATGTTGCTCCTTAATTATTTTTTATTTTTATTCTTTAGCTTAGTAGTCTTTATAATTAGTACATTGCCTTAGTGGAATCATACGAACTGATACCTCTGTCAATGTCAATATTTAATAATGTCTTGTTGTCTAAGATAATGAATTAATGTTAGGAGGTTCTGTTAAATTAAAAGGTGATAAAACCCAAAATACCGACTATAAACTATGAAAGTTCGCTTAAATTAATATCATAAAGTACCGATGATAAAATTGGTCATCACCCGTTAGCTTAACAAAACCTGTTAGGAGATAATTTTTAAACTATATCATCCTAAATAAATCATGATAGAGGTGGAGTTAAAAATAGCAATTTCTAATGTAAATGAAATAAGGAGAAGGGCAAGCCTTCTGGGGAAGTATAAAGGAAAGCAAAGAAAAGTAGATGATTATTACACTCTTGAATCATTGGACAGATATCCAAAGAAAAGCCTAAGAGTAAGAAAGCTCAATAGAGCACATCAAATAAACTTCAAGCACGAATGGAAGTATGAAAAAGGGGTTCATGCGAAAAAAGAAGTTGAATTCAATGTTTCAGATATAAATGGTTTTCTTGCTTTAATAAAAGATTTTGGATATAAAAAATGGGCAAGAAAGGAAAAAATAACTGAATTATATGAAATAGCAAAAAATTTGCACATAGAAATAAACAATGTTCATGGTTTAGGCTGGTTTGTTGAAGTAGAATACCTGGCAAAGCCAAACGAGATTGAAGTTGCCAGAAAAAGAGTTCTTTTAGCAATAAAATCCCTGGGCTTAGCAAAGAAAAAGCCGGTAAAAGAAGGGTATACCAAGATGCTTTGGAACAAGGGTCTTGTAAAATAATTATCTATCGCATCAATTGGATTATCTCTCTCTTCTTTACATTAAGGAAAACATTCTCTCCTATTGATTTTATAAATTGCGCATCAATTTCTATTCTTTTCTTCAGCATTCCAAGAGAAGTGATTATTTTTTTTATCTGATTCTTATTATCTCTCAATATCAATTCCTTCACACTTCCAACCTTTTCTCCCTCAATATCAAATATATCCATTCCCTTAAGCAAATATGCGGGTCTGACATTAAGAAAAACAGCGTAAGGGGTTATATTTTTTACATATTCTTTTCCAATCATGAGGCCTTTCTTCAGGAATCCCTTATCAATTGAAATTCCAACAAAATCAAGGTTTTTTGGGTTGATAAAAACAGACTCGGCGATGCCTATGAAATCCCCTTCCGCATCTATAACCTCTTTTCCAAGAATATCATCCGAAGTAATCAATTCTCCAGCATTTTCTACAGATATTTTTTCTCTCACCATTTTATTTTAATACAATTGACTTCCCCAGGAATTTAATCTCTCCAGATTTGACAGTAAAGCTTTTCTTCCAGAATGATTTCACAATCAAGCTCTCAAAGTCATTTGAATCTCCCTTTCTCATAACTTCTTTTACTTTTCCAATTACTTTCCCTTCATTGTTCAATACTTTTTTTCCAATAAGCAGAAAAGAAGGTTCAATTGACAAAATCAAGGCCTTTTCTGACATGCTTTGGAAATAGCTTTCTCCAATATATATCTTTTTGAAAGAAAACTTTCTTCCCATTATTATTCCCTCAATGTTAAATGACTTTCGGCCAACTATTACTTTTTTCACTTTTCCCATAACAAGCCCCTTCGATGTTATCACCTTCTTTCCCCTCAATTTCATCACATCAAATGTCCTTTCCGGGGAATACAAAGATTCAGATAATACTTCTATTTTCATATCTTTCTATGATTTTACGTGTTTATAAATTTATTTTACACCTTTATCTAGAACCAAATATAGCATAACCAAGATAACTTTAGGCAATTTGAGCAAAGAATCTTACAATTCATACATGTAATTAATATTGGCAAGATTAAATTAAGACGCTCTGTTAAACTTAGAATATCCCTTTAAAAATAAGTATCAGAAAGCCATATTTAATGAGACTTCCGATAATAATAAAGCTAAACAGCCTAAGAATATTGTATTTTGTCATTCCCAAACCGAGAGTTAATAGGTCTGCTGGCAAGGGAAGAATGCTGAACAAAAGAATTGCATAAACCCCATATTTATTTACTTTTCTTCTCGCAGCGTAAATTTTTTTCTTTGAAATGAAATTGAGGATAAATCTTCCTGCCTTAGCACCTATAAAATAATTAATTAAATAAGCAGGGATAATCCCCGCAAGAGTAAAAAACAGGACAAGCAAAGGAGGATTTCCATTCCTTAAACTAATAGTGAAAAAAAGTTCTATTGGAGTAAACATAAAGAAGAATGCTCCGGTAAATGAGGCATAAAATACTCCTAAGGGGCTGGCATTTTTGACTTCATTGCCTAGAAATGATTTGAAAGCATGCAACGACTGAGATTGATTTATTGAATCCTTAAAAATAATATAAAGTGTTATGATTGAACTCAAAAGAAGCAGTATTACAAACAATGAAATAAAGAACACTATCAATCTTTGTTTATTTGATGTTTCCTTGATAAATTCGTACCTTTCCTTTTTTTGCTCAGCCATTAATCTATAGAAGAATTGTCTTATTTAAACTATTTCTTGTTCATTTTTGGCTTTGCTTGTTTCTTGGCTTCTTTTTCTTCTTTGGCAATGCTTTCCTTTTTTTCCAACTCAAAGGCGAGTTCTTTCTTTTCTTTTTCTATCTCTTCTTCCATTTTGTCCAACTTTCCTAGCTCGGATTTTACATCATCTTTGCTCATCTTTCCCTTTACTGCTTCTTTTAGCATGTTTCCTGGAACTTTTTGCATCAGGTCCATCATAGAGAGCCTTTCCATTTTCAAAACAGATTTAGAAGCATCATCAACATGGGCTCTAAGTATCTGCATTCCGGAAAGAACACAGTTTAAGTTCCAAAGCTTTTTTCCATCAATATTCTGCAAAATAGCAACTATTTTCTTTATTTCATCTGTAATGTTCCTGTTTTTCATTTCATCTTCAAGGATGCCATGAAGCGCGTCAAGGTCAACATTTGTATTCATATCCAGCTTCTCAGGAACCTTGTTATTCATAGTTTCAAGCAACTGCACTTTTACCCCGCTGTCAAGTGTAAATGCGGCTATCTTTTTCTCGCTTGGAACATAAAAGTCAAGCTGATGAATGTTTTTTCCTAATTCTAGGTCAAGGACAAAGAAACCAACTGCCATAAAGGAGTTTTTATACTTTTTACGAAAATCCTTATACTCTTTGGATTTTTCAAGTCTTTCAACGTATGGCGCTATTTTCATCTTTTATTTCTCCTTTTTATTCCATTTTCAAGATTTTATCTGAAGCTTCTTTAATAAACTTATCTATTTTAACTCCAAACTCTGGTTTTTCTCCCCTTTTCTTTATAGCTAATGTAGATTTTTCTTCTTCTTTATCTCCAATTGTAACCAGGTAAGGTATTTTCATCATTTCGCTGTCTCTGACTTTATCATTTACAGTTGTATTCCTGAAATCAGAATCTATCCTGATATTTGGGATTTCTTTTCTTAATTTTTCAATTATTTTCTCAGCAGCCTTTGTATTTCTATCTGTGAAGTTGATTACTCTTACTTGCACGGGAGAAAGCCAGAGTGGAAGATTTCCAGAAGTTTGCTCTAATAAGAAAGCCGTGAATCTTTCCATTGTACCAACTATTGCCCTATGAATAACAATAGGAGTTTTCTTTTCTCCCTTATCATCCACATAGGTCATACCTAGTCTTTTAGGAATTACAATATCCACTTGGCTTGTTGCTATCGTCTCTTCTTTGCCTTGTGTGTTTTTTATCTGAATATCTATCTTTGGCCCATAGAAAGCTGCCTCTCCTTCCCCTTCCACGAACTTCTTTCCCCACTCTTTCATTGCTTTCTTTATCTCATTGCTTGCGTATTCCCATTCTTTTGGATTGCCAGTATACTTTTCAGGATTTCTCTTGAAATTAGGAAGAGAAAGCCTGAACCAGTAATCTTTTATGCCTAACACTTTGTATACTTCCTCGAAAAGCTCAAGTACCTTTATGAATTCACCCTTTAACTGTTCTGGTGTTACGTATATATGCGCATCATTCATTGTCATGCTTCTAACTCTTATCAATCCATATGTAACTCCAGATAATTCATTTCTATATACTGCACCTTCTTCTGCTAATCTTAATGGTAAATCCCTGTATGATTTTACAATCTTATTAAATATCATATGGTGGTGCGGACAGTTCATGGGCTTAAGATAATAATCAACTCCATCTATGTTTAATGGAGGAAACATTGTGTCCGCATAATATGGTAAATGCCCTGTTTTTTCATACAATCTTCCTTTTGTTATATGCGGAGTTGAGACATACTTATACCCAAACTTTTCTTCTTCTGCTCTCATGAATAACATCAGTTGATTTCTTATTGCCTCCCCATTTGGCAGCCACAAAGGCAACCCTGGACCGACATCATCACTTAAATGAAATATTTGCAAGTCTTCCCCTAATATTCTATGGTCATTAGCAGGAAGGTTTCTCCTGTCAAGTATTATCTTTCCTCCTTCTTTATGTTGTTTAACTTCCCCTTTCTTGTTAACTGTCGCAGCTCCCTGAACTCTGAATTCTTTGCTCAATTCACTTAAAGGATGTCCCTTGCATTTCAATTCAAATTCTTTGTAATATCCAAAAGGAGCCCTTGTAACTTCAAAACCCTCTTTCGCCAGCACTTCTTCCGCCTCAACCATATATTCCCTTGCGGTTGTGGGGTCAGCAAGATTTGAAGAAAGATGCGCATATGGGTAAAGAACAATCTTCTTTGCCTTTACTTCTTCCGCAGTCTTTTTTATGCTTTCAATGTATTGTTTTACAATTTGGTCGTTGTCTCCCTGCTCAACTGCTGTAAGAACAACAAGGGGGTCTTTTATTTCCTTCTCTTTTTTCCCTTTTTCATCAAGCTCTTCGGCAGATTTGATGGCTTTTTTTATAGGCTTGAACTTAATATAATCGCAATGCAATGTTATTATTCTCATGAATGAGAGTAAGAAGTTAGGTATTTAAATTTTTATAGGAAGAGATTTATTCTTTCTAATGCTACCACAGCTTGCTTCATAGATAATACAGCAGAATACAATATAAAAGTGAAATAGTTTAACAAAAATAATCATCTAATGTTCAATAAAGGTAATCAATTAGAAATAATGATTTTGTTTGATGTCTCATAGCTTGTTATGGGAACTCACTCTTGTGCTTCCAGATTGTCTGATTTTTTATCACGTATGATAATCGTGCCAAACATATTTGATATTTCTGCCATTTC
>JAGVXK010000023.1 GCA_018303825.1 Candidatus Pacearchaeota archaeon | reverse complement strand
TGCAACAAACTCTCCCTGAAAGTAATATTTTTTAGAATAAATAAGTACGCAATTCATCCGTTAGCTAAAGCTTAACGGATTTCTTGCTAACATTTAATAAGCCAACCTCCCAAATAAAATCATGTTATCTCTGCATGAAATAAATGAGAAGATGAAGAGCTTGAAAGACTGGGACTTAGATGTGAATGTTCTCACAAAAACCTTTGTTTTCCCTGAAAACAAGCAAGTCCAAGAGTTTGTGAACAAAGTTATGCAATTAAGCGAGGAATTGAATCATCATCCAGAGATTATAATTAATAAAAACACGGTTAAATTAAATTTAATCACAAAGGAAGAAAACACATTGACAAAACTAGACTTCCAGCTTGCAGAAGCCATTGATAGAATAGAAAATGTCAGCAACTAATAACTCTTAGAAACATAAATGGCCTCACCCTTCTTTTTGCATTCAATGCAAGGCATTATCTTTGCTTCAAGAGTCATTCCGATTATTTCCTTCTCCGTCTTTGACTTTATCCACCCGCTGCATTTTTCACTTCCGCACCAGCCAATCAATGCTATTTCTGCCTTCTTTGCTTCATCGTAATTCTTACAAGGTTTTATTCTCTTTTCTAGCTCTTTCCTTGTCTTTTCCAATAGCTCAACTTGCATAGCATCGAGACCCTTCTTCAAATTATCTTTTATTTTTGAAATTGCAACAAGCTCTTTCTTTCCAGTTCTCCATAAAAGGTGTGCTTTCTTTTCAGCCAACTCCTTTGGTCCAATTTCTATTCTGACAGGGATTCCTTTTCTTTCATTGGAATATCTAGCTTCTCCAAGTTCTGCTATTGTATCTGTTTCAACTAATTCAAACTCATCTTCATTAAGCCCCATATCAATTTTCTCATTCATTTCTTTCTTTTTCAATTTAATCAAAACCAAAGATGCCCTTATACTGGCAAGTAAAGGAGGAATCACAAGGCCTTTTTCATCAGCATGATTTGCTATTACTGCAGATAAGAATCTTTCGCCATTTCCTGTGCATGTTTGCCATACATAATCTTTTTTTTGCCTATCATTTACAAATTGTATATTGAATGCCTTTGCATAAGTCTGACCAAGATTGTTGCAGCTTCCATTCTCAACAACAGAGTCATTCATCAATGTATAAAATTCAACAGCTCCAACGCTTCCAGGAAAACAGTCAGCAACGGGCTTTCTTACTTTTAATGGATATATAGCCAATACGTTGTAAAGATGTTCATTCATCTTAATTCCAAGCTGAATTTCCTTCTCTGCTTCTTCCTTCGTAGCATGACAGGTATGTATTTCATACCATGGGCCTATTTCAACATCTCTTACAAGCGCTTTGGTAGATTTCGTCTCACTTCTAAAGGAACTTACTGTTTCATAAATTCTTAAAGGCAAATCTCTATGGCTCCTTATCCACAATTTAAACATGGGGTACATTGCAGGCTCACCGGTTGGTCGCAAAAATACTTTCTTTTCATTTTCAAGATAACCCAAAGCATAAAATGCTTGTTCCTTGAATGAATTCCACCAACTCTTGTTCTTCTCAGCATATTCTACAGGAACAAGCAAGGGAAAATATGTTTCTTTTATTCTATTTTTTGCAAACAAAGAGTCCCATTCATTGTTAAGATTTTTCATCAAAGCAAATCCATAAGGCCTCCAAACAAACATACCTTTTATATTATATCTCAATTCCAGCAATTCAGAATCAGTTATGACCCTATTCCACCACTCCGCGTACTTTAAATTATCCTTTTCTATAATCATCTGGTTCTATAGATATCTGGGCTTTTAAAAGTTTTTAATCTAAGGAACAGAGAAAATAAAAGTGACATCCTTCTAAAAGGTATCTAATATCTTTTATTATCCTAAACAACAACACCATATTATCTGCATTAGATAACGGCTTTTTTCTTATATTTTATTATAAATGTGAAATCAATTCGTCCGCAATGGGATTTCTTGCAGAGCATTTAATAATCTTCAAAGTCGTTCATAAAAGATTCCATAAAATGCCCTGTTCCGGGGATTCCATGCCTATTTGCAATAATATCGATGATATGGCAGGACTTTATTCCATCTGTAGAATTGACATATAAATAGGCAACATCTTCAGGACAGCCTGATTTAACAAAAGCATTATAATCTCCAAGCTGATGAAATTCATTCATTCTAGCAATTTTTATTAAACCTTTATTTTTTCTTAATTTTTGTCTTGTTTCATTGCTTTTAAAGAATAATTTTCTTAATTTTTCAACTAAACCATGGAATCTAGTCTGCCTTGATTCCTCTAAGAAAACTTCATCCTCATAGGCCAATTCCTCCCTGCTTTTTTTCAATGCTTTTGCTCTATATTCCAATCCCTCTTTGTAATGGCTTAACTGCTCCAAAGAGGACGCAAACAATGCCCTTTTTACCGCGAAAAATTGATTATAAATTCCTATTTCCTCTTTTATCACTCCCATCAAAGGAGTCATGTCCCTTCTCTCTTTTTCGTCGGCAATTCCAAAAAGATTTTCTCCGAGAATAAGATATTTGTTAAGAACAGTTAAATGTCTTCTTGATGACTCAGTTTCATCTTTATGCCTTCCAACTATACCCTCGAGCCTTTCCTTATAGGTTATCATAGTCATTTTAGGCGGTAAATCTATTTAATTATTTTTCGATAGTACTATTTTTATGATTAAAAGAGATATAAGAAGGTTTAAATAAAAATAAACCGACAAGTAAACGTGAAAACCAAAAAAATATCTGTTTTTTATAAAGATAAATTAATTGAAAAAAATCCAAGTTTAGATAATAAATTAAAAGATTTGCTAAAAAATCATGATGTAAAATACATAGAATACAACAAATTAAACAAAAAAGATTTAGATTGCCAAGATTTAGTGATAACAATAGGGGGAGATGGAACTTTTGCAAAAGCAGCTAATTTAATTGAAAATGCTTTAATAATCGGGATAAACAGTCATCCTGAGACAAGTGAGGGAGCACTTATAAGTCTAGATATAAATGAGATAGAAAAATTAAGTTCTATTTTAAACGGAGACTTCAATATTTCAATGATATATAGAGTACAAACAAAATTAAATGAAAAAATTTTAGATGAATTAGCTATAAATGAAGTTTATGTTGGTGCAGCTTCTCAATTTCACAGCTCGAGATATAAAATAAAATATAAAGATAAAGAAGAAGAGCAGAGAAGTTCGGGCGTTATAATATCA
Source organism: Candidatus Pacearchaeota archaeon (assembly GCA_018303825.1). GTDB lineage: Archaea > Nanobdellota > Nanobdellia > Pacearchaeales > GW2011-AR1 > JAGVXK01. The sequence goes on along the minus strand of JAGVXK010000023.1, from coordinate 2,096 downwards.
ACAGGCGCAGGAAGCCCAGCCTGGCTTCATTCTGCAGGTGGAAAAATATTCCCAAGAGATGAAGAAAAACTATCTTTTGTTGTCCGTGAGCCATATTTTGGAAAAAAAATATTCAAACCAACAATCCTGAATGGAGATTTATTGAAAGGTGAAAAACTTACCTTTGTTTCCGAGAGGGATTTTGGGGGAATTGTAGCGATAGGAGACAGCGTTTATGATTTCAATAAAGGAGATATTGTGGAAATCGAATTATCGAATAAGCCCTTAAAGACGGTTATTCCAATTAAATAAAATTAAAATGTCAAATGCAGACAAAACAAAGAATTGATGAAATTGAATCTGCTTTAAAAAGCGAAGGCGACCAATACCTGGATTTTCTTGCAAACAAAGAGAAAATAGAAAGAATTTTGGAATTGCAAGAAAAAAAAGATGTTTTAATTCTAGGGCATAATTACATGATTCCTCTTGTCTATCAGCTCTCAGGACAGCAATATAGGGGAGATTCCTTAGGATTAAGCAGGGAGGCTGCAAAAGCAAAAAACCAAATCATATTATTTAATGGCGTTGTCTTTATGGCAGAGACTGCTAAGATTCTCAACCCTGAAAAAAAAGTTCTTATTTCTGACTTAGAAGCTGGCTGCTCTCTCGCTGATCCTTTTAGGGCAAAAGATGTCTTGGAATACAAGGCAAGATTTCCCAGGATTCCTGTTGTAACTTATATCAATAGTTACGCAGATGTCAAGGCAGAAACAGACTATTGCTGCACTTCTGCAAATGCCCTTAAAGTAGTTGAGCATGCTGCAAAAGAATTTGGTGTTGATAGAGTAATATTTCTTCCTGATTCCTTCATGGGAAAGAACATAGAAGATGAATTCAATTTAGAAGGCAAGAAAATAGACGTTATTTATCCTGGAAAATATGACAAAAACTTCGGAAGATGCGAAGTTCATGAAAAATTCACTCTTGAAATGATAATAGACATAAGAAAGCAGTTCAACATGCCTAAAAACGCAACTAGTACAGCAGTCCTAGCTCATTGGGAATGCAGGTCAGAAGTTCTAAGAGAAGCAGATTTTTATGGAAGCACAACCGGCATGGGAAGATATCTAAAAGCTCATCCAGAATTAAAAAAAGCCTATCTGGCGACAGAATGCGAGATGGCTGCAAATCTTGCAAGCGAGTTTCCAAATATCGAATTTGTTCGGGCATGCAGTATTTTCTGCCAGCACATGAGAAAAATAACATTAGACAAGATACTACATGGTTTAGAAAATGAAGTCTATGAAGTTTTTGTAGAAGAATCAATAAGAAGAAAAGCTCTTGTCTCGATAGAAAGAATGCTTGCACTTAAATAAAAAGAATAAAATATTATACCAATAAGAACTAGTCCGAACAATATCATTGAAATCCTGCACCAACAAGACAATTAAATTATCATGGTAATACCATATTTGATTGAAATCTAAATATAGGGTTTGTTAAGCCAACTGGTGACAACCAATTTTATCTTCAATATCTTATGATATTAATTTAAGCGAACTTTCATAGTTTATCGTTGGTATTTGAGTTTTATCACCTTTTAAGTTAACAAAGCCAAATATGACAATATTTAAAACCTCTTTATTCTAGATGATTTTGAGCCCAGGTGGGACAGTGGTTACTCCGTTTGGTTGCTAACCAAATTTCACGCAAGTGATTCCCAGGTTCAAATCCTGGCCTGGGCGCTTCTTATTAAACTCCTGTTTGGCAAAATAATTCTAAAAGCAATTCTTACACCTAAAATGTTTCAGTGAGCTGTTAAGTTAGCGTTGCCTATTTCCCATTATTTTTGCTTCATGTACAGACATATTTATAAGTTTATATTTCTTATTTAACTTATGAAAATAAGAGAAGTATTGGATAAGAAGATAGGAGATAAAAAATACACAAGGTATATCGTAATTCTGCCCAAAGATATTATTCAAGACTCAAGGCTTTTAGGTAAAGAACTAAAAGCAAAGCTAGAGAAAGATAAAATAATTATAGAAAAAGAATCAAATTGATTTAGCAGAGCATCTTATTAAATCTAGCCATCTATTTTCTCTCAAATCCAAACC
>JAGVXK010000016.1 GCA_018303825.1 Candidatus Pacearchaeota archaeon | reverse complement strand
TTTTATATAATATCAAGAGAAAAGTAAAAGTTCAGAGTAATGGAATAACTCAAACTTTTTTTATTCAAGTTTCAGGATTTATCCTTTCCGGACAGAGCAATTATATAACTAACTTTTTAAATGGCTTTTTCTTAATTTAAACAGGAATCAAAGGGGCAAAACTGAAAAGATGTTAAGAAAAATAGAATCTGCGGAGGAAAAAGCAAAAAGAGAGAAAAGAAGGAACAGGCTTCTTATTGGTGTGATGCTGTTGCTTCTTTTGGGGAGCACTGCAGGATATTCATTCCTTTCTGGAGATAAAGATAATGCTCAGAAAGTTGGCAGTAATGGAGTTCAAAACATTGGAGGTCAATGGGCTGCCAATTACAATGGACAAACATTATACTTTTCAAGCTCCCCTGAAACAGCCAAGAATATTTCCCTAAGCACGTTCTTCAGTCTGCAGGATTATTATCAAAAATCTGTCTATGTGGTTGCTGACACAGACAGCAGCAATGTTAATTATGAGATTGCCTCAACTCTTGGACAATATACTGGAAGGATGCAGCCCGCTTGCTATGGTTCCTGCGACAAAGATCTTCCTGAAAAGAACTGCACAGATTATCTAATAGTATGGAATTCTTCTGCTGCAAATAATGTTTATCAAAAGGACAACTGCGTGTTCATTGATGGAGACATAACAGCAATAGATGCCTTTCTTTACAAGATTTTCGGATATATTTAATAAATATTATTATAAACGAAAAAAATTAGTTTGGTAGATATTAACTTTTTTTATTATCCTCTTAATTTTACTGATGTGCAGGTGTCAGTGATTTCAACATCATAGAACTCTGGGTCTTTAAGATAGTTATATCCTTTTAGAGCCGGATAATAATAATCTACGCATATTCCTATAACTGCAGGGGGAGCTATCAAGTCTAATTCCATAAACTTGTGATAGAAATATTGGAATCTTTTCTTTGCAGTCGCTGAAAGCGGGCTTCTTGCGCTTCTTTCTGCCCTCTCAGTAAGGCATTCGTTGCCTATTGCATCATTATAAGCTCTTTCAAGCTTCTTCATTGGTTCTGATGCTTGTTCAAAAAGATTTATGTAGAATTCATACTGGACATCTCCACACATTATAACTCCATTTCTTAAATCGGAATGATGGCAGAACCTTGCATAAGCGTCTATCTCTTCCCGTGTTTTCAATCCAGTTCTTTCAGATATTCTTTTGTCCACTTTTTCTTCTATTTCAGCGATTATATTTCTTGAATCCTGCATTCTAACTTAGAAGAAAAAGGGTTTATAAGTATTATTGGGCTTATTTGATATGAATAACAATTAATCTTATTAGAAGAATCTTATTAGAAGTGCATGAAACAGTAATCATTCTTTAATATAATAAAAATTGTCTGATTTAACAAATAATTATTAGATATTTATTTTATTGTCTATGGTTAAACTTATGTTTTAACACCAGACTTTGCCCTTGCTCTCGCGTCTAGGACTGCCTTAATTTCGAATTTTTCTATTGCTTCTGTTGTTTCGCAATTTGCAACAGAGATAAGATGGCAGTTTCCATCTTGAGTTATCTTTGTCTCATTTCCTGCCTGTATTTTTATTACAATATCTCCGCTTGAATCACAATCTTTGTATCTTAAGCTGTTATTCTTTGCCTCTTCCTTGTCAGGAGTTGCTGCCTTTATAGGAATTAAGTTATTGGCAAGAAATGCTGATAATTGCCCGATGTCCCTGCTAGCCATAGAACAGGAAGTCAAGCCAGAGCCGTTTATTGTAAAATAGACTGTTTGGCCATAAGGAAATGCCAAATCATTGTCTATTGAAACGTTGTTTTGCCTGGGGTCTATTCTAAGATAAAGATTGTATCGGTATTGCTGATTGCTTAATGGCTCTGTGAAATAATAATAATGATGAAAGACTGGAATCTGCCCGAACCTTTCCTTTGTGAAGACAAGACCATGGTATTTGAATGTGTTAAAACTCTTAAAAATAGATGAAGCAAAAAGAAGGACTATGAGCAAGATTGCCATGACTGACAGAATCCAATAAAGCTCCTTATTCTTGCCATAACCAAGTGAATGGGCTGGTTTGACCGCATTTTTTTTAGTTTGATTGATTGATTTTTTTCTCACGGGCATAAATGTATATAGAAAAAGGGATTTTAAAGCTTTCTAAGCTATTTTCCCTAGCAAAACTATAATGGCTTTATTATCATCCTACAACTGCTCATCTATATTATCATCTTTTTCTGACTTTACTTGGTCGTTTTTTTCTTAAATTTATAGATTCATAAATTTCTCTGAAGTCAGAGTAAACAGGAACTGACTTAATCTTGAATAAATATGCGCTTGCAAACCATATTGCAACCACTAGAATTGTGCTTCCGAGATACCAGAATAGTTTATGAGTTATGTTAAATAAAGAGAAGTTATTTACGGCTAAAAGAGAGAAAACTACAATTCTTATTATATTTAGGACTAGAAAGGAAAATATTAGAAAGGATAAGCTCCTTATCCTCTTTTCAATAGAAAGCGGTGTTGTGAAGTTAAGAACAAGGAGAAAATAGTAGGCTGCACCGGCTATGCAGGCCTGCACAAGCTCTATATTGACTAAGTTAATGATGACAGTAGTTTCGGAGAGAGAAACATTAGAGGCAAGCAATTTTAGAATAAAAAACACAGGATAGACTGTTAATGGGGTGAAAATGAGATAAAAAAGATAGAGGCCATTAAATGCTATCAATGCCAGAAATATATACCTGATAAATATGTAAAATGCCCCTTTATTGTCTAACATCAGAGAATAAGATATTGTACATTTAATAACTTAATGTTTGACTAAAAGATAAAAAGCAAAATTACTTTCTGGCTACTCTTACCGCTACAACAATTATGATTATTATCAAAACTATATTAATTAAACCGATTATCCATAGTGTTGCATTGCCTTTCAATGCCTCGCTCAATCCAGCAAATCCGGATGATTTCACGACATCAACAGAGACATCTTTTGATTCTGTGCTGTCTCCTGACAATACTTCAACAGAAAGTGTTTTCTCTCCTGAAGCAGATTTTGAAACATCTAAATTCATTACTACTTCCTTGCTTTCTCCGGCATTCAATGTCAAAATTCTGTTTGATACAGGCTGCAATGCCGCCCATGAATCATATCCAGAGGCTCCAACGATGAATGTTCCTGAGGTCTTTCCAAGGTTTGTAACTGTTGCCCTTACTTCTAATGTCTTTCCTGCTTGAGCTGCGCCGGCTAAAACTGAAAGCCCTATTGTTCTTTCAGGTGCAACTGCTGCGCATCCGAGAACCTTCAGAGGAACCAAAGCGACCTCATCCGAGACCCCATCCTCATAGTCTGCACTTAATTCAAGATTATATGTCCCATCTTTTACATTTGGAACTGTGAAATCAAAGTTTACTGTAGCATCCTGGTCTGTGTCAAGTCCGTTCTTTATGTCCTGCTTCAAGTTAAGCCCTAGAGCCTTATTGAATAATATAACTGTTACGTCGCTCTGGTCTGAATCTCCAACATTGAAAACTCTTGTGCTTAATGTGACTGATTCACTGCATGTTGCCTCTTCTGGAGCCAGCTGTGTTTGGTCGAATGCTATGAACTTGTCATCATCATCCTGTCTTGATATTGAGACTTCCTGGTATATATTTTGATCCAAGTCATCGGAAGCGTCTGCGCATTCTTTTGTCTCGCCAGTCTTATCGCTATATGCTTTTACCACAAGCTTGAAGCTCGAGCCATCATCGAAGTTAAAATCTGCTGGAACTTTGAATTCAAATGTTGCTGTCTTGTCATCTCCGTTGTTTATTGTGCCAAGATCTATTTTTTCCTCATCTGTATTTGAAAAGTCAAAGCTTGAAACTTTGTTCTTATTGTTTTCATCATACATACCTAATTCAACGATAACTTCCTTGATATCTACATCATCGTTATCATTGTTTACTCTTACTTCAACTGTAATTTCATCAAGAGGCTTCCAGTCATTATCATCATCTCCAGAGCTTGAGATATCTACTCTGTCAATTGATAGGTTTCCTCCAACCCGCCCGGCTTTGCAAAATCCTTTCTGGAAAACAACATCAACAGAAGCATTCACATTATCTGTTCCATTATTGCCTGAAGCTGTCAATGTTGATTTGTATTGCTTAAGAGTCAGAAGATTAACAAGATTTGAAACTCCAACTTTTATTTCCTGGGAGTTTGTGAGATTGAAAGAAGTTGCAGGAGAAACAACATTAAATGTCAGGGATGAAGATCCTTCTGTAACTGTTGCTGGCGAGAATGCCAATGAACTTACACTAACATTTTCAGCTGAACTTAATATCAAAGTTGTCTGGTTTGTTGAAGGAGATAATGTCTGAGATTGAGATGAAAACTGCAAAGCGCTAACTAAAGATGCTAAAACTAATATCACAAAAACGCCAACAATAGACAATGTTATCTTTGAATTCATTTTAATGTTGCAACTTTGTAATTGCATCCATATTTAAATCTTGCTGTTTAAATGTCACCTTGTTTAGTAGCAAAAATTTTATGCATTTTTACTTTTGAAAGAGAAGGTTTAAATGAGCCTTTAGAAAATCCTCGGGAAAGCAAGTTGCTGCCACAAATAAGACCTAAAAAGTCTTAAGGAAGTTATCGCTGTCGCAAAGATTTAAATAAAACCATTTGCTGTTAATAGGAGAAAAATGGCAATTAGATACAAAGAAAATGTTATTGGCGCCTGGGCCTTCTTTATAGGTCTTGTTCTGGCAATTTTGGTTGGATTGGTTGCAAGGAATAATATCAATCCCTGGATTCAGGGAGTTCTTGCTGTTCTTGGCCTCGTGGTAGGGTATTTTGTCGCAGAAAAAGATGTCCAGACCTTTCTTCTTGCATCACTTTCCCTTGTTTTAGTCAGTTTCGCAGGGATCCAGGGAATGGTTCTGAACGCAGCAGTAGCGGGAACTGGATTGACAAGAGCCATCTCCTACATATTAGGAGCTCTTCTTAACTTATTTGTTCCCGCAACAATAGTAGTTGCGTTGAAGACAGTTTTCTCGATTAGCAAAAGTTAACTCTTACTTGATTTGCCCAGTATTCTTAATTGTTATATATTATAGGGGTTGTAAGATTCAAACGCCGTGCTATGTATTAATTATATAGTCAAGGACATTAATATTTCCACAGTTTGTCGTTGACTATTTAGGGAAAGACTTAGGTCTTTCACTATAGATATAGTAGCGTAGTAAGAATGATTAAGAATATTAATTACCATTTTTCTCTGCAGGCAAACGGACCTTGAAGAGAGCCATATTTTAATGCACTGCAGTTAAGATATTCTCCCTTTGCAGTCACCACTGCCTTCCCTTCTCCTTGAGTGCATCCTTGTTCAGCAAATGAACAGCCTATCTTTAAATCAACATGATACTTTTCTGCAAAAGATTTTGCCATTTCTTTTACTCTTTCTATTTCATCCTCATTTATGGCCTGATCAGCTCTTCCTTCCCCATAGCCTTGCTGTATGAATCTAAGAATTCTTAGACTTGGAACATAATATTTTACTTCTGAAGCTCTTTTTCCAACATATTGCATCACATATTCAAGCCCAGGAATACTTTTTTTGAGCGCGACAAAATTAAATCCAAATGGAATTTTATGAGAGATAACCCTGTCAACAGATTTATCCAAGCATTTAAGGGAATATTCTCTTGTTACATTCTGATGCACCCATTCATCGCCATAAATTGAAAATGAAATTAAATCCACAAAAGCTTTGCATTTTCTTATTAAATCTTCTGGGATTGGCTGGCCCCAAAAATAACCTGATGTAAGAACTTCCACGAACTTGCCTCTTGTCTTGGCATCATGGAAAATGTTTATTATACCTGGGCGGATAAACGGCTCCCCTCCAGAGAATCTTATTTTTTCAAAATCTGCAAATCTGTACAATACCTCTTTTACTTTTCTTCTCGGAAGAAAAACTAAATCATCTTCGAAGTCCCTTCCAGCCCTTGTTGAGCAATGGACACAGCACAAGCAACATTGATTTGTCACTTCAATGGTTAACTCTTTCATGAAAAATAATGATTTGATGCATTAAAAAAGATTTACATAGTATTTTGTATATTTGAGGAGGTTGTGGGTGGGAAGTTAGAATTTGGCGCGCGCCAGTTTTCCAGTTACCCCTTGTATAATCTGAGTTACAATACTATATACTTCTGTGACATCCTCCTAGCCCTAAAAGGCTAGGCGTCCAGTTAGTCTTATTGCGTCGCGTGGTGCAACGATTGATTTTCTATATATGCAAATACTTGTTCAAATTCTGCTCCGACTGAACAGCAAAAATATCCTGCATTCCA
>JAGVXK010000017.1 GCA_018303825.1 Candidatus Pacearchaeota archaeon | reverse complement strand
TGCAACAAACTCTCCCTGAAAGTAATATTTTTTAGAATAAATAAGTACGCAATTCATCCGTTAGCTAAAGCTTAACGGATTTCTTGCTAACATTTAAATTAACTCAAGCTCTGACAATGTGAAAGCAGTGCTGGATGTCTTTTCTAAGTATTTCCAGCTCTTCCTGATTGTCCTGAGGTTTTGTAACATTAACCTGATGGCTTATCTTTATTATCTTGATTTTATTTCTTTTGTTCATGTTACTATACTTTCTCGACCAGAGCCGGGTCTTCTGCATATTCTGGAACTTCGTAAGAGCTTACTCCAACTCCTGCTTTTTCTCTTTCCTCAGCCCTTTCTCTTGCATCTTTAACCTTTCCATGGTCCCTTTCAAGGTCTTTTTGGAATCTTTCCATAACAACAGGATAAACTGCCTGAGCTACATTCATATATATAGGCATTATGCCACCATCATAAATGTCCCTTTTCTTTTTAGGATCTGTTTCCTTTCTATATAATCTTTGGGCTTCTATTACACTATCAGTTATCAAATCTTCAACCTTTCCTTTATCGATATCTCTTCCATTGGTTGTCAAGGCTGCACGTGCGATTCTCTGTCTTGCTTGATATTCTTCCCCAAATACTAATCTAAGGAATGTTTCATCATTCATATATAATTGAAGCAATTTTCTTCCCCAATCAGGAACATCCTGATCTTCAATTTTTTTCTCAACAATCTTTCTCATTCCGCTGGAATCTCCCTGGGAAGCCTTTTGGACAGCACCTTGTGCCTCTCCAACAGCCCTTATAAATCTTACAACAGTATCATGGCTTTCATTGCCTATAAAGTATAAAAGATTAGGATTTGCAAAAGCCATATTTGTGAATATATCAGTTGCGTTCTTTGAGCCCCTTATGATTTCCATCAATTCAGAATAATTTCTTTCTGTGTATTTAGCCATCTTTCTCTGGGCTGACTTTCTTCCTTCTTTTGCAGCATCTCTTACTAAATCATCTTTAAGCAGCATGCCTATCTCTTCACTTCCAAACAATCTTTCTCCAAGGTCTCTTTTTGACCCAGGCAATAGATTTCCTTTAGTTTCTTTGATTTCTTTCTCAGTTTCTTGTAATTTTGCAAGATGATAAAAATGCCCTAAGAATTTTTCATCGTCATGACTCTGGTCCGGATTAATTCCGTTGTATTTAAAGATACCCTTAGCGGCATCCTTAATTATCTGCTCTAGCTCTTCTTGTTTCATAATTTCCTCAGGTATAGGGGGTATTTAAATCTTTCTATTGTTGTATCTTAGAAGTGGTGACAAAACGTAAGATTTATATACTAGTTATATATAGGTTAATTATGGCAACTGAAAGATTAACAAACAGATATCAGGTAATAGACCTTATTTATCACCCTGGGAACAATCTTCCGGGCTTAAAAGCCAAAAGTCCTCTTGCAGCAAAATTAGATGCCAGAGACAAAGATATAACTGCATTAATGGCTGCATATTGTGCTTTGGGAGACTCATTTCCTAAAGATAAGTTGCAGCAGTTGTATAAATTATTAAGCCATTCTGAACCTTTGGATGAACAGTCTAAGGAAAAACAGCCAAGAAAGAAGAAAGTTTCTGCAAGTTTAGACAATGAAATAAGTTATATAACTCCCCTGGCATATTTAGCTCGAGCATACGGAGATTATACTGAAGTTCCTGGATTGAGAGAATTGTTATTGTGCTACGATCATGTAGAAGGCGAAAACACTGAAACATTGATTTAATTTTCTTTTTCCTCTTCGAGCATTTCTGACTCGACTGGAATTGCCTCGTTCAGGCTTGGAATGTCCTTCTTGCTTTCTGCAGCGCCGGGAGAATAATCTGCACTTTCATTTCCTTCATTGTTATCATTGTCATCTTCGAGTTCCTTCAAAATAATTGATTCTATATCCTCATTATCTGAAACTGACTTTTTTAAAGAATTTGCTTGGTCTTCTGACTTGGAAATTCCTGCAGCAAGGTTCATCCTTTCAATTATGTCTTCATCTATTAATTTCTGGGCTTCTCCTTCTATTGTATTCTTGCTTTTCCCATCTTCTTTTTCTGGTTTCTTGGACATGAAGTTCTTTATTGCATTTATCGGAGTCTCAATAAGGTTTTTTACTTTGCTTTCCGATTCAATATTATGTATGACTTCAGAAATAGAATATGCTGCGTCCGCGTTTACACTTACAGAGTCTATGCCTTCTCTTACAAGAAATTCAACCATTTCTTTCTTGGATGCAGCCTGGCCACAAATAGAAGTTTCAACATTGTATTTCTTGCATCTTCTTATCACATAACTTACAGCTGAGAGAACAGCCGGATTCATTTCATCATAAAGATTTTGGATGTCTGGGTTATTTCTGTCTATTGCCAGGATATACTGAGTTAAGTCATTTGTTCCAAAACTTATGAAATCAAGGCCTTCTCCGCAAAGTTCATTGATAATTTGCACTGCTGCAGGAGTTTCAACCATTATTCCTATTTTTAAATTAGAATTTTTATCTTCTCTTCTCATTTTTATTCCAAGTTCTTTTGCAATTGCCTTTGTTTCTTTTAATTCTTCAAGAGAAATTAATTGGGGGACCATAACACCGAATATTTTATTCGGATATTTCTCAGAAAGATTCTTTATTGCTTCTATCTCAGCTTTCATTATATTTCTATGCTTCAATGAGAATCTAACTCCATGATTTCCGAGCATGGGATTCATTTCCTGCTCTTTTGGAGCGCCTTTCAAGTGCCTGAATTCATCGCTTCTTATATCGCTTGTTCTAATCCAAACTTCCTCGAAATGCGCGGCTATTTTTGATAAACCTGAGAACAGGACCCTGATATAATCACTCATCTTGTCTTCTTTAACAAAATAATACGGATGAAAACCTGATTCTGCAATTATCCCTTCTAATCTTGTCAAACCAACAGACTTAACTCCGGAAAGGGCTGCTCTTTCTGCGTAATCTGGGAGGTCAACTATCACTTTTATCTTTGTTTTTGTGACTATTACTGGCTTTACCTCTGCCTTCTTTGTCTCTCCTTTTCCTTCATATACTTTTCCTGAACTGCCATCAACCGTTACGATGTCCTCATCTTTTAATTTCTTGGTCGCATTTTTTGTTCCGACAGTGCAGGGAATTCCCATTTCCCTGCTTACAATACTTGCGTGAGATGTGATTCCTCCTTCATCAGTTATTATTGCGCAGGCCTTCTGCATACTTACCACCATATCTGGATTTGTCATTTCGGTTACAAGAACGTCTCCTTTTCTTATCTTTGAAAGGTCTGCAAGAGTAATTACAAGTTTTACTGGTCCGGATGCAATGCCCGGGCTGGCCCCTAAACCAGAAAGAAGAACATCTCCCTCAAGCTTTTTTTCTTCTTTTTCATTGAACCTCGTGGTTATTGGCCTCGACTGGACAATGTATATGTCATGTCCTGAAATTGCAAATTCAATATCCTGCGGTTTCTTATAATGCTGCTCTAATTTTTCAGCCAATTGAGAGAGAATTTTCAATTCATATGTTGAAAGAACCTGCCTTTTGCTCATTTCCTCATTTAGTTTTATTTTTCTATTTTCTCCTGAAGCATCTCTGACAATTGCAATCTTCTTGTCTGCAATTTTCATATCAATCAATTTGAAATTTTCAAGATTTCTGGAGATGATGTAATTATCTGGATTTATCATTCCGGAGACAATGCCCTCGCCAAGGCCAAAAACAGCTTCAATCATTATCTCTTCCTTATTGTTGACCGGATTCATTGAAAATATTACTCCAGATTTATCGGAACTGACCATTTTTTGGATTACTATTGCCAGTTTTGATTCTATTGGGGAGAATCCTTTTTTGTGCCGATAGTATATTGCTCTTGCTGTAAATAAAGAAGAAAAGCACTTCTTTACATTTTCTATCATTTCTCTGTTGCCTTTAACATTTAAGAATGATTCCTGCTGTCCTGCGAAACTGGCATCGGAAAGATCTTCTGTGGTGGCGCTGCTTCGAACGGCAACAAAAGCAGGCTCTCTTGATTTTTGCAGTATGCTTAAGGCATGACTGCTTGCTCCCTGAAGTGATAATTGGTCTGTGCCAAGAATATCATAGCCCTCAAGAATCTCATCCTCCAATTCTTTGGGTAATTTTGATTCCTCAATTAATTTTCTTATTTCTTTTGCAGCATTCTCCAATGCCTGCGTATCTTCATAATCAAAACCAGATAAGATAGAGTTTATTTTTTCCTTTAATTGTGCTTTATCAATGAAATATTCATATGCCTGCACTGTAATGATAAACCCAGGAGGTATAGGAAACTTATTATTGTACATCTCGGCAAGCGAAGCGCCTTTCCCGCCAGCCACCAAAATATCTTTATTCGATAATTCGGAGAACCATTTAACAAATCCCTGAAAATTTGCCTCTTTCCTGTTCATGAATTGAAAAAGAAGAGATGGTTAATAAAGATTATCATATATAAAATCTACATGCTATCCTAAATGATAAACGACTATTATTTGCCAGTTCATGTTTAATAAATTAACTTGATAATTATATTATTCTCTCTAATTCTATGTCTTTCTTGGAATAGTCTCCTATGCAACTATCTCTAGGTATTTTGTATGTTGGAAGAGGATAGTCTGGAATCCTATTGAACTTGCTAGAACCATAGTTTCTACCACCCAGGTAATTTAGAAGTCCCGTTCTGGATGCATATGGAATGTTATATTCTGCCATACTTTATCTTAATATGACTAATATTTAAATCTTTTCCGCATCGGTTTTTGTAACTACTTTAAAATTACTATGATACAAGGGTTTATATATAGAAATTCTTGAGTAAATTTATCTAAATTTCAACAAAAATCAAAGAATAAAATGACAAAAAGAACATTATTCCAAAAAAGTATGGAAGCACTTACTCGAGAGAGGGAAAAAGAACTGGCAGCCTTAGAAAAAGCATACCATGGGCAGGTCGCATCGGTGAATAGCAGATATGACGCTAGACTACAGGATTTCCAGCTCTTTCAGCAATCTGGACAAAAATTAGTTGATAAATTAAATGAAGACTATCAAACCATGCTTGCCAGAGGGGAAGCAAGACCATTTACAGAAGACCAGGTAGAAAAGGCAAGAAAAGTTGTGAACACTGCTGGTGCACTTGGTTCAGAAGCAAAGAAAATAGTTATGGCTCTTGCTGATACGGTTTCAGATCCTAAAATAAAGGAAGCGATTAACTTTTTGTATAATACTAATTTCGCAGGGTCTATAATAACATCTTATATGGCTGCAGACAACGACCCTAAGTTAAATGCTGTTTGCGTGATTTTGACTCCTGTAAAAAAAGATTCAGATAAAGGTTCACTTGCTGATTCATTAGAAACAAAAATGATTGATGCTTTAGACATATCTTCAGCTATGGTAAAACCTGGAGTTGAGATACATTATGCATGTGAGCACGATTATTTCGAAGACTTTGCTATTTTTAGGATTAAACCTGTGGAAAATAATTTAGAAGTTCTTAGAACATTGGAAAGATTTTTGGCAAGAAAAATATCTGACAAGCATATACAGCCAATTGGATTTCCTGCCGCAAATTTGGTTCATGTTGTCAAAGAAATGCCCTTTTATGAATTATATCCTTTCCTTTCATCTGGTGAAACTTCAGTAATAATAAAGCCTGCAAATAGAGAAAGAAAGGAAAGAAGATTGAACTTCGCTTCTGCAAACCCAGAAGAAATAAGAAAAGAAGCATATGCAAGACTTGATGCTGTCCCAAGAGAGGACATGAGTGTTGGCGAATTGGCAAATGTTATGGGAATGGGATATAGCAGAGCTTTTTTGCTAACTGAAAGAATAGGCAGAACTGAAATACCTGGAAGCGGACCAAAGGGTAAAGTATACAGGATTGACAAGGAAAAAGCCAGGGCATATTTGGAAAAATTGAGACCAACAATAAAAGGCTGGAGAAAAAAATAAAATGGAATGCCAAAAAACATTAGAGAATGCAACTGAAAACGAGAATTATAAAGAACTTGTTAAATTAAGAGGAGAATTACATTCATGGTTTAGATATAGCTATGAAGGAAGAGTCAGTGCTGAGAAGCTCTACCAAAAGGGCACGGCAATTGCAGAGAAAGCAAAAGAAGTGAATCCAAGATTTTATGAAGTTGAAGGACTTGAAAATTTTTCAAATGCCCTTGAATTTGTAGAACAGCTTCATGACAAGTCTATAAGAGATAATGCAACCAAGCGCCCAGAACTTTTATATATCCATCTAATTGGTTTATCTTAAGACTTTTCTTTTTGTCTGTATTTATACATTTCTGCAATTTCCCAATGTCTGTGAAAAACACGCGAGCCATGGGGAGGCATACTCATTGTACCTTCACTTAATCTTCCTTCCTGCTTGTAAGTTGCTGCTCCCCGCAAAATTTCGTGAGTCTTGCCAATTTTACCCCCATCATATAATTTTAGCAATTGTGTTCTGGAAGCACCCTTTAACTCTTTTGGACCCCAATACCTCACTATTGATGTAGCCTGTGGAGCGTATACATTATGGGCATCTCTGACATTGACTTCCATTAAATCAACCCATTCTCCAGAACCAACCTTAGCATTGCATTCATCATGAATCCTCAAAGCATCATTTTCTGGCACACCTCTCGCTATTGCCTCTAAAACACTTTCAGGTAAATACTTTCTGCTATTAGTAAAAATCAAAAAAGAAATTGTAAGAAATAAAATTCCGAAATAAAAAGAAAATCCTCTTGATATTCCAATGGATTCAGATATTGCGAAACCGGTAATTTGAAAGCCGCTCAGCAAAAAGAACATGCCAACTATAAAATATGCCAGCGAGAGAATGCCTAATCCTCTTCTTTTCATCTTAATAAAATATTGGTTGCGTTAATAAATATTGCTGTCTTTGCTTCTTCTGCATCAATTCGAAATGATTTATCCTTGACAAAGTTATAATCTGTTAATAATTCTTTTAATTACTTTTTTGTTGGTGTTAGTGGATTTATTATTAATTGCTGCAACACGGCTCTGTCCTGCTGCTCAATTATGCTCTTCTCTTTTGTCCGAGATTATTATTGAACCTGTTCCGTATTCATCCAGTGCCCTTGCTAGAGAATCAACATTGGACGAACTGTAAAATACTGCCACGATTCCGGGATTCTTTTGAAGATGGGCATTTATAGATATTGCTGCGCAAATGGCGCGCATCAGAGAAAAGCCCTTCAAATGAGAATTACACCTTGTAACAAAATCGTTGAGCCATTCTTTATTATCTATCAACTCTTTTGTTAACTCTGGGAGCATAGAAGTAAAACTGATTTTTTTTATTACCTCTCTTTTCTCAAGCATTTCCTCCTTTGATAAGGATAAGAATTTTTTTAAAGTTGTATAATCATGATAATACAAAGCAGATTCTAAGCCAAATATTTTAATTCCTCTCTTTGATGCTTTTACTAATATTAATTCTTCCTCTGGGAATTCGTCTAACGCACTTGGGTCGTCCAAATACCTACTGCGAAACTCACCAGTTAGGGACTTGGCATCTCTAAAGTCAAGCAATGCGTGCTCAAGACCTATTGCATTAGAATATCTTGTTACAATATCGAATAAATCCTCTCTTGCCTCAAAAACTTTTTCCACATCTTCATAATCTTTTATTATAATGACTCCGACTTTATTCGTGCTGCATCTTGAAAGATGATATTTCCCTGTTTTATCCAAGTTCTCCCGTAAATTCCTTTCCAAATCCTCGTCCGTAATTCTAGAAGAATAAAAATTTGGTTGAAAGTCTGGCTTTTTTTCTATTTCAGTTGAGTAAGCACTTACTACCTGGCAAGCTGCCAAAACAAAAGGCACTAGCTTTTTTAGCATTCAGGAACAATATATAGCAGGTTTAAAAAGTTTTATATGAAATATAACCCTATAATTAAAAGATAAATATATTGTGTAAGTTAATAAACCTATAGGTCACAAATACTAAGTGGAATTGAGTTAATTATATCTATGAATGTTCTGTCAATGATAGAATTTTAAGATAATGTTAAATATAATATACTTGAGATAATTATTCCCTTCTTTCAAAAACGATTCTTGTTTTTGCCGGAATCTTTGGTCTTATTGTATTTAGGGCGTCTCTGGCAATTCTTGCAGTCTTTTCATCTGCACAGGAAACAATGAAAATAGGACTTCCTGGAGAAACTATTGCAGATCTTCCGATAACCTGCCCGAATGATTGTGTCATTCCTGTGGAGATTCTGTCTGCTCCTGCCATTCCTCCAGCAGATTTGTTCTCTCTTAGAAAATGATGCGGAGTTACTTTTACAGCTATGAAATAAAAACCTGGGGAATTATCTTCCATAATTTTATGCAGGTGCATTCTTCCCGATTCTAATGCTGTGTCCCTGACCTGAACTCTTTCTTGTGAAATCATTGAAACTATAAATTTATGCTTTCCATTCCTGAATGATGCCTGGTCTCCCATTGAAAACTTCACTATTTTTGAGAATGGAATTACTTTTATATATGCTTTTTGTTTGCTTCTCGAATTTCTCGTATAAGGGCGGGCAATTCTATGGCTGTACGAAGACGCTTTCCTTAATGCCATTTACATTGCCTCCAAAATAAGAAACTGGTAATCTCCCTGTATTCTTTGCATTTCATCTAATAATTTACCTTTTGTGCAAGCCGGACGGCTCCCCTTTGATCCACCTTCTCCCCTATAATCTAAATCATATAATATCTCCCGAATTATGCTAGTATGCTCTGCTTTTACTAATTTTTCAGTTGGCAATGTTTCCGGGTTGACAAGTCCGGCTCCAGCAATCAAATTATTCTCTGCGTCAATGATATCCATCCCTAACATTACTCTTGGCAACATTATTTCTTTCCTCCGCTTGTTGATTCAACAACATTTATCTCTGTTAAAATTGCCTGCCCTGGCAATCCAGATTCAAATATTGCACGAACAAGACCTTTGTTTCCATGGGCGTCGCTCACTTTTCCTTTTATTATTTTTCCAGATGAAGATTTCCATTCAACTATTTTGCCAGCTGCCTTTTTTGCTTCTTCCCTTGATGTAAATCCTAGGTCTAGCAAGTAATGCTTTTCATGGATTGTGTGCCTTCCTCTTCTGAACTGAACAACTATTCCTTTCATCTTTTCACTTTGTGAACCTTATCTTTTCCGAGGTTTTTCTAAAAGCTCCTTTCATTTTATTGCTTAGGGGGAGGGGTTTTTAAAGCTTTTTAAGAAATAATTGTGGGTTTTTTGGAATCATGCAAACAAAAACCCCCTATACAAAGGGTTTATAAATAAGTATAGGTTATATATATCTATAACCTACATGGATTTTAGGATAAAACAAGATGGTTTCATTAATAACCAAACTCAAAACAGAAAGGCAGAGAAGAATAGCGAGAGCCCAGGATATCATAGTCAAAACTGTCTTTGAGGTATTCAGCAATAATGTGGTCTTGCACGGCGGCACATCAATATGGAGATGTTATAATGGAAACAGGTTCTCCGAGGACATCGATGTTTATATTCCCAGAAACTTGCACAAGATAGAAACATTCTTTCAACTTCTTGAAAAAAGAGGTCTTGTCATAGAAAGAAAAAAAATTTCAGAAAATAATCTTTTCTCAACTCTGAAATTTGAAAGAACAGAAGTTAGGTTTGAAGCGATATTTAAAAAAATGTCTGGAATATTAAAAGAATACCAAACATTTGAAGGGAATTTAGAGGCAATCTACACTTTGCCTCAAGAAGAATTGATAAAAGAAAAGATCTCGGCATATCTTAATAGATTTATAATACGTGATTTATATGATGTTTTCTTTTTATTGAGGTACGTCCAAAACGCAAGTTCTATCTTGCCTTTCTTAAAAAAGCTAATTGACAATTTCGATAATCCGAAAGATGAATCTAATCTCGGAGCATTAATTTTGTCTGGAATCACCCCAAAATCAACTGAAATGATAGAATACATTAAGGACAGGATAAAAAATGGGTAAAGAAAAGCATCTTAAAAAAATAGAATCTCTTTTTGAGAAAAGCCCTGTTGTTAGTTATGCTTCAATTGAGAGGATAATCGGGGAGAGAAAAGACAAAAAAAGGAATAAGAGCAAATATGCCAAATTCTTAATTCATTATCTCGTCTCAAAAGGAAGAATAAAAAGACTTTCTAAAGGATATTACACTAATAGAAATGACTCTCCTCTGGCTGTTTTCTGCTTTCAGCCAGCTTATCTTGGCTTGCAGGATGCATTAAGCACTCATAATTTATGGGGGCAGGAAACTATCCCTATAATAATAACCACTATGCATATCAATCCAGGGATAAGAAACATACTTGATAGCAATGTCATGATAAGAAGAATTAATAAAAGATATTTTTTTGGAATTCAGTATGAAGAAGATGGTGAGATAGCTTTTCCATATTCAGACATAGAAAAAACATTTATTGATATGATTTATTTTAAGCAACCCCTAGACGAAGAGACCTTAAAAAATTTTAGGGAAAAACTCAATAAGAAAAAATTGAATAGTTACCTGAAGCATTATCCTAGAAGAACAAGAAAAATAGTTCTCTCTTACTTATAATTTAGAATACAATCTCAAAAGAGCCGAGCTCTTTTTCCAGGACTTTAAAGACATCATTTGAAATCTGCGTGCTTAGCTTTCCTTTTGCTTCCATGAAGGCTTTGTCAAATTCTTCCTTTGTTGCCGGGACAAGCTTTTCGTTTGTTATTCTCTTTATTACCTTGTCCTCTATCAAAAAATTATCCTTGCCAAGAAGGACAAGCTCTGCCTTTCTGTTTCCATGTACAACTTGCATTGTTCCCTTCTCAGCTTTTATCAAATCTGATCTCTGCGCGTACTCCACAAGAGAGTCAATCAATTCAATTGCATCAGCCTTGACTTTATCGACTTCTTTCTGGGTTAGCTTTCCTAGTCTTATTTTATCTTTATTGCTTACTAATTCCTTCAAAACATGCTTAAACCTTGGCTGTATTTTTGCTTTTGCAACTAACTTTGCGTCAAAATCCTTGATTAACTCCTGCTGTGCCTTATTTCCAAATAATGTTTTAAGAATTTTGAAAACGTGCTCATAAATTTCTTCTGCCGTTTTTTCCTGCATTTTCTTTTCTATTTTCTTTCTTAACTCCTTCAGCATCTTATTATAATTTAGGCATTCTTTCAGGAAAATATCTATATCCTTTCCAGGATATTCTTTTAATTTGCCATATTCATACTGCTTGAATAAATGAACTGCTTTTTCCAGAACTTTTATATCCTGCTCAGACATTAATTTTTCTTTTTCATGGAATATTCTTCTTGCTTCCTGTGCAATTGTCTTCGGAACTGGAGGAGCTTCCCCTGCAAGCATCATCAAAGCCTGTGTTGGGGTAACAATTCCATAATAAATATCAACCATTGCATCAAGTAATCTTCTTTTGACAAATTCTTCTGTCTGTTCGCCTTGCTTCATATACAAATCTATCGCTTCCTGGGAAGGCTTTATTCTTCCTGTAAGAAGCAAAAGTTTCCAAGGAATGAAGGTGTGCCTGTCATAAAATGGAATTCCATCTCTTATGAATGTGAACATGACTGGATGGGCATCTTTAACAGACTGCCAGAAATCAGTAAGAAGATAGACCTGAACATTGAGGATGTTTTTAACGCCTGCAAGAGCTGTCGCTTCTCTTATGTAATCATAAATTATTCCTCTTAACTTTTCAAGCAATTCTACACGGGGCATTCTTTTTACATCTGTATCATCAATGACTACGAAGACATCAACATCTGAATCTTTGTCTGCTGTTCCCCTAACTAATGAACCCCCAATAACGTAGCTTGTTACATACCTTTCAAATTTTCTAAGAATAAGGGTTTTGTGAATATTTGCAACTCTCAAAGCGCCAAGAAATCCACTATCGTAAACCGGGAAACTGGCAGCGACTGCATCAAGCATCTCAAATTTTGAATCAAGACCATAATTCCATAAATCTACAGGGGTTTTTATGTGAATCCAGATGTTTTCTTTTGATTCTTTTGCCAACTTTACTACTTCCGGTTTTATTTTAGGAATATTTTTGAATTCTTCTTCAGGAATTATCATTATCAGATGAATTGGCTTCGAATCTATTATTTCCTTTGGCAGTGCTTCATCTTCTTCAAATAAGGGGCAGGCATTTCCAGGAAGAACACCAATAGCTACAGTGAATTTATACTTTTTGACAACCTTTTTTCTGAAATCGTCCAGTTTTGTCTTTAATTTTTCAAATTCTGCCGCAGCTTTTTCCAAATCCTCCTTTTTTGGAGCAGATTCGTATTTTCTTTGATTTGGAATCTGTGCTAAATTAGAAGGCTTTTTATCATCCATGAATAACTAACTTTTTATAGATATTTAAAGGTATTCCCACCCTGTGTAGCCCATACAGAGAGTTAAATACCTCTTGTAAAGCAAATTATTATGACAAGGGAATATACCGAAAAAGCAGTGTTGCATGCACATCCGCATTTCTACGAACCGGGTATTGGGAGAAGAAAAAAGATAGAGGAAAGAGTTTTCAGGGTGGTACAACCAATGCCTAGCCTAAAAGCAATAGTAAATCACTATGTTGTGAATGGGTTTTCTATAGGTGTTATATCTGCCTGTCATACATCTAAAGGTCATGTCGATAATAGATTTGAAGAATATATGCAGGAATTAACTGCATTAGAAAGTACATATGAAATAGACTCGCATTTAAATAGGGGGTGGGTTGCATTTAAGAAAAAAAACATGACTGGTAGTAAACCTTACTTTATTCTATTAAAGTCCCAAGAGATTAGAACGATTTATAAAAATAAAACTGCGGATATAAATGTTCTCGGGGGCTTGGGAAATATAGGTGCTGAAGAGAGCATAATAGATACTGCAAATATGGCTATGGAACAAGGAAGATGTGTAACAACCTGCCACCCTAATTCTATTATTCATAGCATTGAACTTGAATCTGCGATAAATATGCTGTACAATGGGAAGGTACATGGTATAGAAGGTTTTAATGCGACTGAATCAGTTGAAAGAAATGAAGAATTGGCCAATGCTTTGCTGGAAAGAAAAATAAAAGGAATTGCTGTGCCAGATTCTCATTTTTACATCCAAACGCCTGCCTGGACTTTATTTGATGGAGAATTAATTGAAAAATTCTCAATGCAAGGTTTAATTAATAGAATACAGGGACAGGATTTTGATATTCATACCAGATATATTACATCCATGCAAAAACATTTAACACACACCCTGCCCATTGCATTTTCATGCTTACTTAGACCAAAACAGCTTGCAGAGTTTTTTAGAAAACAATAAAAAGCCAGTTCTATATGATTGTAAAGAAGAGGAAAGATGGCACAAGCAGTAACACACATTTTAGTTCCATTGATATTGATTGCTTTATTCAGAGATTTTTACTGGAAAAGAAGAAAAAATGCCAAAAACAGCTTTCCATTACATTATGTTCTAATAGCGGGGCTCAGCGGAATTTTGCCTGATATAGATTTGGTATTGTATTGGATATTTGGTTCATTCGGACTGTCTGTTGAAGCGATACATAGGACATTTACACACAGCATATTTTTCCCATTAGTATTTCTGATTTTATTCTTTGTCTTAAAAAATGGTAAAATACCTGGGCTTGGAAGGCATAAACTAAAAATCAATGTTATTTGTCTGATGATTGCTTTTGGAAGCTTCGTTCATCTAATTTTGGATGCTGTTGTAACTGGAAAAATAATTCCATTATACCCTCTCAATAATTATGTTGTTGGATTAAATATTGTTCAATATCTTCCGCAGACACTGCAAGGACTAGCCATGCCGACTCTTGACGGCATACTTTTAATAATTTGGCTTGTATATCTTGAATGGAAGCACAAGATAGGCGATTTTATATAAAATGGCAAAGCAAAATAAATTAAAAAGAGCAGAGAGAAAATATCTGCCGGATTTTGTATATGGCGGGATAGATGGAAGCGTTACAACATTTGCTGTTGTTGCCGGAGCAATAGGGGCATCGCTTGGCTCTGCAATTATATTGATTCTGGGCTTTGCCAATCTTTTTGCTGATGGTTTTTCAATGGCTATTTCTAATTATTTAGCAACGAAATCAAAAAACGAACTTGGCAGAAAAAAAGAAAAACATCCATTGAAAGCCGCACTTGCTACTTTTATTTCGTTCTTCTTTGTTGGATTAATACCCTTGATATCTTTTTTGATTGCATTGGGTTTTGAATCCACTGCCAAATACCAATTTACATTGTCATTTATCCTAACTGGAGCAGCATTGTTTTTCATTGGATTGATAAAAGGAGAGGTTGTTAAAAAACATCCGTTACTTGCAGCTATAGAAACTTTAGTCATTGGAGGAATAGCCGCAGTACTTGCATATCTTGTTGGGCACCTATTGCGCGACCTGATGTAAAAGATAACGTCATTCATAATCCTCTATAATCTTTTGCCCATCTATTTTTTATATAATTAATCTCCTAAGTCTCCGCATTTGAAACCCGAATTTAAATTTCTTTTTTCGATAAAGTCGACAATATCAAATTTTCCGTCACAATGATAGGAAACACATATTCCTGGTCTGCCATTGTAAATAGTGTATAGACCATCTTCGTCGAGTTCCGGATAGGCATTTACTATTCTTCCATTAAATAACACCAATGGCACGGACTAATGAGTAACAGGATGCCTATGGCAGTAATATTGCAAGTTTCTATCTATTGGACAGTTTAAACAATCCATAAAATGCCCTGAAGAAGATGGTTTTTAAATGATTGTATGGCCCAACAGGGAATCGAACCCCGGCTCACTCCACGTGAAAGAGTTGTTCTGCCATTAGACTATTGGGCCAAATATTTCAATGTATTAAAGATAATAAATGTTTTCTAACTAGCACTTTTTATATGTTTAAAGAACTCAATTTGTCTTAATCTTTTTTCTGCTTCTTTTTTGGTGGTATAAGTCCCAAATCTTCTGCCGGTAGTTTCCGACAATACAACATACTTTCCCTTAATCTTTTTAATCATACAATAGAATAATATCAAAAGTATAAAAGTTTATCTCATATTGCAAATAGTTAATAACCAAAGTATGAATTGGTTAATTCAAAGTATTTCTATAACTCTAGGAATGTTTGGCTTATATCTTTCATCAGATGTTAGTCTTAAGGTACAATATCCATCGTGTAGTCTGTGACCTATGTATCTTGGGCTGATTAGAACATTAGGCATTAAAAATTCTGCCATAAAATTCGTCCATTCATTCTCATCGAGTAGAAAATCTCCATAATAATGAAAAAATCTCCCGCTATTTAATATAGCTCCTTTTCTTTGACCGCATATATGTTCTAATGCTAATTTAATGTTAGCTGTTGATGTGCTATGGAAATTCATCATTGGAATATGCTTAGTTTTTCCATCATTGCAACTTACTTTAGATGTAAGGGAATACACTTGATTTTCGCCAATATCATTCAACCTATCGTACGTTAGAACATTAAATGCATCTCTTGTGAAACCTTGCTGCTTGAGGGGCATGGAATGCTCAAATCCAGATAACATATGTTATAATCTCTCATTTTCTGACAGATATTGTTGACGCCAATTAATGCATACTTCGTGCGTAATTAATTTCAATCCAGATATATCTGTTTGATGTTCAACAATTACTCTGCATACATCTAAGGCACTCTGTCCAATTTGAAATTCCATTATAATTCATAGTGTTGAGGAAGACTATAAAAGGATTTCTTCATTGAATTGTTATATAGTTGATGGCCCATGGAGGAATCGGACCTCCGCATGATCGGTGTAAACGATCCAGTCTACCATTAGCTTAATGGGCCGACACAGATCAAGATAAAAGTTGTCTTTTAAATCTTTGCGATGATAGCCTAAAATGATAAAAACAAAATTGAAAAATAAAAAAAATAAAAAACTTATTTACTTGCAGTGTGGGCAGCAAGGCCAGATTACCTTTGATAATCCAACTAATGCTATTAACCAAGCTATGAGAGTCCATGTTTGAGTAAATGACCAGTAAGCATTTATAAGCAAGATTACTCCTGCTACAAGCAGTGTCCATCCGCGGCACATACCACAACGGCCAACCGTACAGCCATACATGTCTGCCTTTTTATCTCCTTTCATAATACACCTCCTCGATAGGATGAGGTTTTTTGAATATTTAAGCCTTTTTGAACTGATAGTTTAAAGATGAAACTTAACATACTTAGTATTAAATATGTCTTTGATGAACCAAGTTTGGTGATTAATCATATTGTTTGATTAATAATTGCCATTCCTACTTGTTTAATAAAATATTGATATAGAACAATTTTTAAATGATATACAATTAACAGAAATAAAGCGCTCGTAGTTAAATGGTAGAACATCTGGTTGCCAATCAGAGGACACGGGTTCGATTCCCGTCGAGCGCATTTTCATTAAATAGCTGCTCAAGTTTTTATTACAACAATCTTTTCAAACCCTTAGTCTAAGCCTTGATAGTTTGATCTTTCCATGTGCGTGTCTTTGTTCCTTGAGACAAGAACGTCATCTATTCTCAAAATCATAGTTGAAACTTCGCTGGCCGAGTTAATTGCCTGGGTCTTTACTTTCAGAGGTTCAACAATTCCTGCAAGGAAGGCATCTTCTATTTTATCATTTAACAAATTAAGCCCTTCGTTTGAGAGGCCCTGCTCATGTCTTCTCTTTAATTCTGTTAGAGTCTCTATTGGGTCCAGACCGGCATTTTCAGCAAGAGCTTCCGGAATAGACTCCAAGGCTGAAGCAAATTCTTCTATTGCCAGTTGTTCTTTTCCAGGAACTGTTTTAGCAAAAAGCCTTAACCTTCTGGCCAATTCAATTTCTATCGCCCCTCCTCCTGGAACAACTTTCCCTGATTTTATAGCACTAATAACATCGCCCAATCCGTCCCTAATTGCCCTTTCGGTTTCATCCAGAACATGAATTGTGCCTCCCCTGATTACAATAGTCACGACCCTTGGATTCTGGCATCCTTTTATAAATGTGAGAGATTCATTGCCTTGTTTTGATTCTTCTACCAATGCTGCTCTTCCTAATTGGTCTATTGAAATGTCATTTATGTTTGAAACAATTTTTCCATTCACTGCCCTGGAAATCTTTTCCATATTGCTTCTTTCAACCCTTCTTAACGCAAATATTCCTGCCTTAGCGAGATAATATTGAGCCACATCATCTATTCCTTTCTGGCAAATCACAACATTTGCCCCAGAGGAAATTATCTTGTCTGCTATTTCTCTTATATGCCTCTCTTCGCTTTCTATAAAACTTTCCAATTGCTCTGGACTTGAAATTGAAATTCTTGTTTCCGCCTCTGGATTTTTCAGCTCTATTGGGAAATCTACAAGCAAGATATGCGCATTTTCAACTCTAATTGGCATTTCCTGATTTACCCTTTCTTTATTTAATACAATTCCCTCAATTAATTCCGAATCTCCTGTTTTTTCCCCCTTTATTTTTTCTGTTTTGATATCGTCAAGGTTTATATCGCCAACATTTTCATGCATAGAAGTTATTTGTTCAACTGCCCTCACAACCAGGGAAGCAAGAACTTCCTTATTTCCTTCCGCCCCCTTTCCAGTCATTGCAGTCATGGCTATCTGCCTTAAAACATTGGAATCTTTTAATGGCATTGCCAATTCATTTATAAGAGACAGGGACTTTTCTGCGGCAATTCTATATCCTTTAACAACAACAGTCGGATGAATTTTTTTATCAAGAAGATATTCTGCTCCTTCAAGCAATTTTCCGGCAAGAAGCACAGCAGTTGTTGTGCCGTCACCAACTTCTGACTCTTGAGTCTTTGCTATTTCAACCATCATCTTTGCTGCTGGATGGTCAATTTCCATTTCTTCAAGAATTGTAACACCGTCATTTGTTACAATTATATTGCCAAAAGAATCGACAAGCATTTTATCCATTCCCTTTGGTCCAAGTGTAGTTTTTACAATGTCCGCGATAATCTTAGCTGCAAGAATGTTGTTCCTCTGCGCATCTTTACCAAGAGTTCTGGAGACATTTTCATTCATAATCCTATTATCGTCCATCTTTCCAGAAATGGGAGGTTTCTTTTAAAATTATGTATAAATTAAAACCACTTTCGCAACTATAATGATTAAAGATTTCAAGATTAAAGATATCAAGATTAAAGATATCTCGTGGCAACTCTTTCTTCTTTATTATATTGCCCGGCTTTCATGACAGCCAGACTCTTGACATAATCAATATGGGCTCTTATGTTCCCTATTACCGAATGCATTGCGCCCGCATATTCTTTATGATTGCTAAATTTCTTTCTCACCAGATGAATCATTTCAACTATCCTGCCTTCTGCTGATACATAACTCTCCCCAGGGTTTCTTGCCCAATTGTCCAAAAGAAAATGATATCTTTCATTAGGCTGAGGCTCAAATATTGATGGGATATCAAGTATTTCATACAAATTATGGACAAAGTTTTGTCTTTTATGACTATCCGCCAGCTCTTCTCTGAACTTAGAGTCCTCTCCGACTAGCTCTTCTATCTTTTTTACCTGTTCTTCGTTAAGGTATTTCAGTTTCATTTTCAGCTTTATCTAAAAGACTTAGATAAAAATCGCTAAAGAGCAGGATATTTAAAGCTTATGATTTTTTATTCACTGCGGGCCCATAGTTCAATGGTTAGAACATGCCGTTCGCGTCGGCAGGATTCGGGTTCGATTCCCGATGGGTCCATAGTTACTTCATTTCTTCCGGCTCCATTTCTGGCTGGTATGCAGGGGGACGTCCTTTTGGGGCGGGATTTGGGTCTATTTCATAATTGTAAAAATCTGTATCGTGCCCGATATTTTTGGCTATTTTGGCTGCAAGGCCAGGCTCTATTTCTTTTCTTCTTTTCTGTAATTCTGTAATTACATGATATCTCACTGCTTGAGAAACTGCAGCCTTATCATCCCTGTTTAGGCTTCTTGCCCAAACGTTCCTATGCAATTGGTGGTCATACGGCCTGGCCATTTTATGATAGTATATTCTCCCTATTGTGCAAAATACCTCTCTTAATTTTGGAAGCTCGGGTGTTTTTTTATCTATTCCTGGAAAAAGAACTGAATAAACATCGACAAGCGCAACAGCAGTATCTATAAGCCATATTTTATAATAGCCAATGTGTTTAAAATCCACTTTTTCACTGAATGGCTGACCAAGATAAACAAAGGAATTTTTAGCTAGGAAGGATAGCACTTTTTTCTCCAATTCAGATTGCGATATGACTATTTTTTTTCCAATTCTGCCCGATAGTCCTTTGGCTCTAATCTGAAGAGGATAATCCATCCCAAGCCATTTCACTTCTCCGGGCTTTATTCTGCGGCTTTCCTCTTTCATTTTGTCTATAATTCATTATACCTTTTAAGCCTTTAATCTGATTTTTACTACACATTACCAGTGAAAAAATGTCGAAAACTAGTTATGGGAAAAGATTTAAATAGTCATATGTATGAGGTTCTCATATGATAAATAAAAGCATATTACATTCGTGCCATTTAGAAGGATTTAAAGAAAAGGATGTCTATGGCGCATATAAAATCTTTTTTGGAACTCTTGTCTCTGAATCAAGATTAAAAATCATAAATATTTTAAGAAAAAAAAGAATGAACGTTTCTGAATTAATTAATGAGTTGAGGGCTGACCAGACTGCAGTAAGCCATGATTTGGCAAGATTGAGGCAGTGCGGATTTGTGGAGACTGAGAAAGAGGGAAAATTTGTTAATTATTATTTGAGCGAAGATATAAGAGAGATGATGCATTTAATTGATGAGCACATGGATAAATATTGCATTCACATACTACATGAAATGGAAGGAGGTCAAAATAAAAAATGAAAAAAGTAATAATGGAAATTCAGGGAATGCATTGTGCCAGCTGCGCGAGCAATGTTGAAAAAAGCCTTTCTAAAACACAAGGTGTTAAAAATGCAAGAGTCAACATGATTGCAAAAAAAGGCTATGCTGACATAGAAGACTCTGTTTCTGAAGAAGATTTGAGGAAAGCGGTAAGGAGAGCAGGATATAATATTGCAAAAATAAATTATGAATAAAATGGAAATGAAACATGATATGCAGCACGAACATAATGTTCACGTGAAGAATGATGAACAGGACCATTCCAGCATGGAAGACGAGGAAATAAAAGACTGGAAAATGAAGTTGATTGGTTCTCTGATATTTGCAATTCCCATTCTGATATTTATGGTTCTTGACAGAATTTTTGGGATAACATTATTTAATGAAGAGATTGTGATTCTCAGTCTGCTAATTCTCGGATTTCCGATTGTTTTTATTTTTGGCTTCTCAACAATCAAATCAGGTTTCAGAGGATTATTCAGCTTTTATTTCAATATGGATTCTCTTATAGCTCTTGGAACAATAATTGCTTATTTGACAGGGATTTTTGCACTTTTCGGCAAGGTAGCTGATTATTCTGGAATAAGTGCAATGATTATGGCTATTTTTATAATTGGAAAATACATTGAGGCAAAAGCCAGAGGTAGAGCGACACAGGAAATTAAGAAACTTCTTGAGCTTGGAGCCAAGAATGCAAGAATACTGAGGGGAAAAGAAGAACTTGAAATCCAAATTGAAGAAATAAAGATAGGAGATATAATGATTGTTAAACCTGGGGAAAAGATTCCAACTGATGGAATTGTGGTTAGGGGGGAAAGCAGTGTTGATGAATCTATGATTACCGGGGAATCAATGCCAGTTGAAAAGAAAGCGAAGAACAATGTTATTGGAGCGACAATAAATCAAGATGGAATCCTTTATGTTAAGGCAATAAAGATTGGGAAAGACACTTTCCTTTCGCATATAATAAAGCTGGTTGAAGAGGCTCAGGGAACAAAGGTACCAATACAAAAATTAGCTGACAAAATAACCTCTGTGTTCGTGCCGGCAATATTGGTTCTTGCAGTGCTTTCATTTATCGGCTGGCTTATAATTTCAGGCGATCTTAGCAGGTCCATAGGTGTTGCAGTGGCGGTTTTAGTTATAGCTTGCCCGTGCTCCCTCGGCCTTGCTGTGCCAATTGCACTTACTGTCGGGTCTGGAATAGGAGCCAAGAGTGGAATTTTGATAAGAAGGGGGGAGGCAATTCAGACAATGAAGGAAGTAAAAATAATTGTTTTTGATAAAACAGGAACAATAACAAAAGGAAAGCCTGAAGTGACTGATATTTATTCTAAAGTTAAAGAAAATTATCTGTTAGAAGTTGCTTCGAGTCTGGAAAATCTAAGTGAGCATCCAATCGCCAGGGCAATAGTTAAAAAAGCAAATGAAAGCGGAATTAAAAAATTCAAAGAAGTCAAAAAATTCAGTATTTTGAGGGGAAGAGGGATCGAGGGGAGCATTGGAAAGAACAAAATCATAATCGGAAATTCAGGATTGATGCATTTGAATAAGATATCCTTGAAAGGTTTTGAACAAAATATCAATAAACTTGAATCTGAGGGAAAGACATTGATGATTGCTGCAGAAAATGGAAAAGTTCTTGGATTGATGGCTGTTGCAGATGCCTTGAAGGAAGATTCTATCAATGCAATCTCAGAATTGAATAAGCAGGGATATAGAACAGTGATGCTGACTGGAGATAATAAAAGAACGGCGGAAGCAATTGCAAAAGAAGTTGGCATAAAAGAGGTAATTGCGAATGTTCTCCCAGAAGACAAAGCGAAGAAAGTCGAAGAATTGCAAAAACGAGCGATGGTTGCATTTGTAGGTGATGGAATAAATGATGCTCCTGCATTGAAGCAGAGCAATGTCGGTATTGCAATAGGAACAGGAACAGACATAGCGATAGAAGCTGGAGATTTAGTCCTGGCAAACGGCTCTTTAACTTCTGTGCTGCACAGCATTAACTTGTCAAAGAAAACATTTAGAAAAATAAAGCAAAATTTATTCTGGGCATTTGCTTACAATGTTATTGCTATTCCTGTAGCGGTTCTTGGCTTATTGCACCCAATAATTGCAGAGGCAGCAATGGCTCTCTCAAGTATTACAGTTGTTACAAATGCCAATTTATTAAGAAAAGCCAAAATATAGCTCTTTTTTCTTTCATAAGTCTTATATATCGCAAAACATTGAAGGTTAAATGAAAACAGGGATGATTATAACTATCTTTGTTATTGCAGTTGTTTTGATCGGAGGAATAGTTTTCTTTATGATGAAAAACAGCAATTATTCAAATCCTGCTGATAATGCCCGGCTAGATACAAATAATCCTTCTTCAGGCATAGATACAAATACAAACACTAATGATAATAGTCAGAAGACATATAATGTGAATATACGGGGTTTTGCATTTTCTCTTTCTACTATAACAATAAATGCTGGAGACACAGTCATTTGGACGAACAATGATCCGACAGGCCATACTGTAACATCTGATTCTGGAAGTGAGCTTTCCTCAAGTACATTATCAAAAGGAAATACTTATTCACACACATTCAACACAGCAGGAACATACAGTTACCATTGCACCCCGCATCCAGGCATGAAGGCAAAGGTTATTGTGCGATGACCATCATAATTGAACAAATAACAGCATGAAACAAAAAACATTTGTTTTGCTTATTTCTTACGTTTTCCTAGTGGTCGGTTTAGTGCAATTAATAAGAATTCTGCTTTTAGTGCCTGTAAGGGTTGGAAATCTTTTGATTGAAATTCCCTACTGGGCCAGTATAATTGCTATGATGATTGCTCTTTATCTGTCTTTTGTAGGTTTTAGGTTAGCGAGAAAAACAAAGAATTGATTATTTCTTCCTTTTAACTGTATAACCTGCTATCTCTATGCCGATGTAAAATGCAATGGAATGAAATACCCACCATAAAATAGGATTTAGGAAAACACCGAAGATTACAAATGGTGGCGGAGCATATTCAGCTTCAATCCCAAGCAATTGAACTAATCCTGAATACGACGAAATGATATAATAGAAAGATATCCAGGTTCCAAATATAACCGATAAGAGAATCTTCTTCCAATACACTTTTGAATTAAATGCGAAGAACCATATTACTGCAAAAAGTATTGAATTCCCCAGTTTGCTTATGTAATAATAATTCGACTCTCCAACACCGATAAAATGCATGAAGAAATCCGCAAGCCAGAAAACTAGAACAGTTATTATAACTCCGTAAACCTCTTTTCTTATTTTCACAAAAGAAGCAGGTTTTTAAGGTTTATATTTCTTTTTCTTGAAGCCCGCGTGGCACAATGGAACTGCGTCGGTCTCGAAAACCGATTTCCGCAAGGATATCTAGGTTCAATTCCTGGCGCGGGCGTTCCTATTCTATTCATCATTCCAGCTCATCATACATAAACTATTTATAGCAGTCTGTCTACTGGTATGCTGGTATTATTGGTTGAAAATGAGATATAAGTATTTAGTTTCAATGTTCGTGCTTGTGCTGATGTTTTCTGTATTTGCAATTGCATATTCAGATAATTCTGAGCATTCTTCCGATTCTTCAGGAAAGAAAAGAGTTATTGCAAATACTGGAGAAGAATTGCAGGTGGCATTGGATTCAGGATGCCAGATAGCAAGGCAAACAAGGGAAATTACTGCATTAATATGCCCTGTTGCTGTAGCTGACTCTCTTGGTTTGCAAGAGGATATAAAAGTATTTGCTTTGGACAGTGGGGCAAACACTCAAATCAGAGCAGACAAAGTCCAATCATCTGGAAATACGGGAACAGGAAGAAAAATAGCAATATTAGACACAGGATACAATTATAACCATCCTGAATTAGCTTCCTCATATTTAGGCGGAGAAGATCTTGTAAATGATGACTTAGATCCTATGGATGACAATGGGCATGGAAGCCATGTTGCAGGATTGATAACAGCAGACGGCATTCAAAGCAGGGCAAGAGGCGTTGCTCCCTCTGTCGGGATTTTGGTTGTAAAGGTTTTGGGAAGCGATGGCTCTGGATATTTTAGCGATATTGTTTCCGGAATTTATTATGTTGTTGATGGACCTGATGGAGTTTATGGAACAGCGGATGACTTCAACATTGATGCAATATCATTAAGCCTTGGAACTTCTGCGCCATATTTATACAAAGGATTTTGTGACAATGTTCTTCCTTCATTAACTAATGCAGTAAAGTATGCAAGGGACAGAAATGTTTTTGTTGTTGTAGCAGCAGGAAATTCTGGAAATGCCGGGATATCTATACCGGGATGCATAAGCTATTCGACAACAGTCGGGGCAGTTGATTCAAGTGATAAAGTTGCGAGCTTTTCAGGAAGAGGAAATGCACTTGATATATCTTCCCCGGGAGTTTCATTATATTCTGCTTGGCTTGGCAGTTCATATGCTGCCGCATCAGGAACATCAATGGCAACTCCTGTTGTTTCAGGAGTTATTGCTTTGATAAAATTAGCTCATCCGGAATATTCTGATGAGCAGGTTGAGAATTCTTTGCTCAGCACTGCAAAGGACTTGGGCAGAAAAGGCAGGGACAAAGACTATGGCTATGGCAGAGTGGATGCTTATAGGGCAGTAAGCACGTAAGGTTTGATAGCACTTAGGTTTTTATATTTGAATTTGCTGATTTATTTATGAAGATGAATAAAAAAGTGTTTATTTATTCTATAATTGCTTTGATTTGCCTGACCTTGGCAATTTTGGTTAATTGGCTATTTATCATTCCGGTTGCAGTATTAATTTATGTGACATCCTCCCAGCCCTAAAGGGCTAGGCGTCCAGTTAGTCTTATTGCGTCGCGTGGTGCAACGATTGATTTTCTATATATGTAAATACTTGTTTAAATTCTGCTCCGACTGAACAGCAAAAATATCCTGCATTCCAAAAATGTCCGTTGGGATATCGCTTTCTCAAGTCAGGACAAATCCTAAATAAAAGGTA
>JAGVXK010000018.1 GCA_018303825.1 Candidatus Pacearchaeota archaeon | reverse complement strand
TGCAACAAA
The DNA here is from genome assembly GCA_018303825.1 of Candidatus Pacearchaeota archaeon. Classification (GTDB taxonomy): domain Archaea; phylum Nanobdellota; class Nanobdellia; order Pacearchaeales; family GW2011-AR1; genus JAGVXK01. The sequence goes on along the minus strand of JAGVXK010000018.1, from coordinate 81,018 downwards.
CTCTCCCTGAAAGTAATATTTTTTAGAATAAATAAGTACGCAATTCATCCGTTAGCTAAAGCTTAACGGATTTCTTGCTAACATTTAAAATATTCATAATACCCGTCTTCATAAAACTGCAAAGCCTGTGACCTTTCTACTATTTGCTCCCCCCATTGCCAGGCAATTCTCCACTTGCCAGCCCCATATTGTCTATCAAATCCTGCTTGAAGTTCGTCTCTCTTCTCTCCAAAATAACCCGATCTATCAACAATAATCCAACTCATAGCATAAACGACCCTGCTGGCTTTTTAAGAATTATGGCAATCAATATCTGTAATCTTCAACAGGAACTTCTTCTACTTTAACTTTCTTTATTCTTGGATACTTTTCAGCCATCTTCTTTCTAGCAATATAACCTGCTATCTTATTTCGTGTCGATTTGCTAGGTAGATTATTCTTTCCAAGAGCAACTTTATTGTCCTGAAAATTCTCATTAAACCTTTCATTATCAGCAACAAGCAGCTGCTTGCCCGCTCTTTTAATCATCAATGATTTTATTCTTCCCATTCATATCATTCAGAAATATCCTTTTTAAACTTTGCTTCAGAATCTTGCTTTGGGGATTTATACGCTCATTTCTTCTCTAACAGCATATCAAGCTTGCTTTCCATCCTTTTCATATCTGCCTTTATCTTATAGATTTCTCTTATCCTTCTCCAATTAAACCATAAAACAATAGATTGAAATATAACCCATAATATAATAAAAATTCCTGCTGCCTTGACCCATAACCCCACTTGCCCTATTATTGCAATTATATCCCCCGAAGCATTTATCACCCCTTCTACTGCCATTGATATTCAAAGAAACAAGGTTTTATTAATCTTTCATTTTGTGACCTGACTTTCCCAAGCTTTCGTTCATTCACTTTAGCGAACCTCGCTTCCTTAAGACTTTCTAAGTCTTATTCCTAAAGCTTATATTAATCTTTTTAAACCCGTTAAAACTCCTTTAATTACGGCTGCTTAGCTCAGTTGGCAGAGCGATACTCTCATGAGGTATAGGTCCCGGGTTCAATTCCCGGAGCAGCCATAAACATTTATTAACATCTTTTGATTTATTTGAAAATGAAAAAGAGAGCTGAAACGTCTTTATCTACAATAACAATTTTCCTTGATGCCTTTGTCTCCTTACTGATTATCGCCCTTTCCAGCACACTCTTGAAAACACAATTTGGAACAAATGTCCTAATCTTTGCACTAGTCGTCGTATTCATCGTTACCTTATTAAGAATTCTAAATAAATGGTAGTTAAACCATTCCAATTATTCCATCGCCTTCATTTCTAGGAATTACATGGATATGAGCATGTCTGACAATCTGCCCAGCGCATTCCAGATTATTCATCACTATATTAAAGCCATCCGCTCTCTTTTGGTCCATTAGATTTGAGGCAACTTTCTTGATAAACTCCAGCAATTCCTGCCCAAGATTATTTGGGATATCCAATAAAGTAACGAAATGTTTTTTTGGAATAATCAATGTATGCCCCTCTGATTTAGGATGAATATCTAAAACAGCAAAAAAATTGTTGCTTTCCAATACTTTCTCGCTTTTTATCTCTCCTTTTGCAATCCTGCAAAATATGCAGTCATCTTCTCGTTTACTCATCTCCAAAAAAAGCAACCACAGTATAAAAGAATATCGATATTGTTCATATTGCCTTCAAATATTTATAAGGGCAAAAATATAAGCCAAGGATTATCGTTAAAAGTTATTGCTAATATGTAACAAAAGCATTATACTACAATTCTAACTTACCTGCGCCCATTATTCGAAAACAAGCTTGTGTAAAATCCTTCCTTTAATAAACTCCTATTGACCTCTTCCCTCTTGAAATTCTTCCCGAATAAATATCTCCACAAAGGAACTGGCTCAACATGATAGGTCAAAGCCGCATTTAATTTGTTTATCTCTTTTGCAAATGCAGATTTATTATTATAAACGCTGACAGGGGTTTTATTAAACAAGGCTCGAACACTATTTTTATCATCTGCTATCTTGGCCACTACAGGTATTCCTAGTGACGCTTCTATGTTATCCAAATCAACTTCATATTTTGGATCTCTTATTTTATTAATAATTACACCTGAAACATTCTTTCCTCTTTGCCTTGCGAGTTTTGCTGCCTTTAATGAACATGAAAGCGTTGGATAATCTGGAGTTGTGACAACAAATAAATGATCTGAAGCAAGCATAGCCGAAAGAACCTCATCATTCAAGCTTGGGCTTGAATCAATAATAATAAAATCATATTCATTCTTAGCTTTCGCAAGTTTATCCTTTAATTTTAATAAATTCAAATCCTTGCTGTAAACATAGCTTCCAGGAACAACATCCACCCCAAACCTCTTATGAATAGCACTTTCAACTCTTGCCCTTCCTGAAAGAACATCATGAATTGTCTTCCCAGGTTCAATTATATCCATATGCAATCCGAGATTAGGCGCAGAATAATTAGCATCTACCAACATCACCTTCTTTCCGTAGTAATTAACCAAATCAGCAGCCATACTAGCCGCTATTGTCGTCTTTCCCACCCCTCCCTTTATTGATATGATTCCTATTGTCTTTCCCATCTTTTCAATTCATTGAACTCCTCTTTTATCCATGTTTATAATAACCAGAGCTTAAAAACATTACCCTAAAATGGACCAATCGAGAATCGAACTCGAATCTCATCCATGCCATGGATGCAGATTACCACTATCCTATTGGCCCGTATCAAAACTCAATAAACAGATATTATAAATTATTCTATCAAAAGCAACAAAACCATTACAGTGATTCCCAGCAGGAAAGCGAATAATTGCATAAGACTTCTCTTTATTGCAGTCTCTTTATGCAATTCTGGAATCAAATCAGCTCCTGCAATGTATATGAATCCCCCGGCAGCAATTGGCAGGAGAATAGATGAAATATTTCCAACATTATTTCCAATTAGTAAAGCAACTATTGCTCCTAAAATAGCAGTAAGAGCAGTTACAAAATTCAACCATAAAGCTTTTCCTTTAGAAAAGCCCCCATGAATCATAATTCCGAAATCCCCTATTTCCTGGGGAATCTCGTGCAAAACAACTGCTAAAGTAGTTGCAACTCCGAGTGGAATATTAACTAGATAGCTGGCAGCAATTATTAGTCCGTCTATGAAATTATGTAGGCTATCCCCTATCAAGTTTATGTAGGCAAAAGGATGTGCATGTTGTTTTGTTATGGGCATGTGACAATGCTGCCAGTTAATGAATTTCTCTATGATAAAAAATATAACAATCCCAAGCAGGACATAGATTGCAGAACTCAAAGTAAATCCAAAGTCACTCATCTCTGGAAAAATATGAATAAATGTATCTCCCAACAAAGCTCCAGCAGAAAAAGCAAGCATGAATATCAGGAACTTCCTCATTTTCTCTAATTTAATGCTTAATGTCCAGATTCCAATCAAAGAAATCAAGCTAACAATTGCCACAGACACTAAAGAATAACTCCAAATCTGATTCATGCATGGAAAAAACGAATCAGCTTTTTAAATCTAACATTCTATGATGCCGCTTAATTAAAAGGTAATAATTAATTTTATCTCTAGTATTTTGAGAGACTATATTAAAAGAACATTTATGATATATCATCGACAATTATAAGTTTGTTACCTATTAGTTTTATGGAACCAATTCTTATTTTCTCATCAGACCATTAGGATTTGTGCTTCTAATGATAATAAAATAAACTAAGGCTCCAAGCCAGCCTGCAAGCACAACAACCAATATCCAAACTATTTTCTCAGCATCGTTCTTGAAATGTCTCTTTGCCACATCAACAATCATCCAAATCCAGAACAGAAAAACTAGCAATGCAATTAGCATGGCAAACGCACCCAAACCTGCAATAATGGGCCACCACAATACACTCATCATCTAATATTCAAAAGAATACTATATTTAAACTTTATTAAAAAAACTCACAAATATTCAGAACTCATAGAATTTATATAATGGTTGCAATCAGATTTATTAAATAGCTTTAAATTTATACAAGTTCAAATCTAATTAATCGCTTCCCCATTCCGCAATCTTTCTGATAGCTCTCTCAAGACCATTTTCTGCCGCTAATCTTTTATCCAAAGGCAGACTATTCAAATATTTCTCCCTCTGCTGAAATCTATTTTCTAAAACAGCGCAAGCAGCTACTATTACACCGATATAAACAACATTATCAACCATTTCCCAGACATAATTTGCATCAACCATAAAACAAATCATTCAAAGAGCTATTTAAGCATTATTATTGTCACTTAACTCTTGTCTCAACCAACTTGCCCAATTTAAGGATAGATTCTCCATTCAAAACTTTCCTGACAATCTCTTTCAATTCAGAAATTTTAACTCTGACCTGCTTCGTTGTATCTCTATCACGAATAGTAATTGTTTTATCTTTCACACTATCCTGGTCAACAGCAATGCACAATGGAGTTCCTGCCTCATCATTCCTGGAATATCTTCTTCCAATCGAGCCTGATTCATCATATTCAACATTCCACTCTTCTCTTAGTTTATTTTTAATTTCATGTGCAATCTTAATCATCTTCTCATCTTTGACAATAGGCAATATTGCTGCCTTTATCGGAGCAAGTTTAGGATTTAATTTCAGAACAATATTATCTCTTTTTTTATCATATTCATACGCGTCAAACATAAACACTAATAATGCTCTCTCCACCCCCTGGCTTGGCTCGCATACAACATGGGGTAGTATTTTCTCTGCTTTCCCATTTTTTTCATTTACTATGCTCATATTTGTATTTGAAAACTTCTCATGCTGTTTTAAATCATAATCTGTTCTGTTTGCCAAACCTTGTAATTCACTCCATCCAAAAGGAAACTCGTATTGTAAATCCCAAGTATCCAAAGCGTAATGGCTCTTTTCTTCTTTCAAATGTTGCCTTATCCTAAATTTATCGGGATTTGCACCAAGTTTGCCAAACCACAAGAATTCCTGTTCAAGCCAATAAGCGTGCCAATCTGTTTTTATTATTCCCTTCTTGAAAGCATCCTTGAATTTCATCTTTTTTGCCTTCTCATTCTTTTCCTGCATCTCAGCTGAATAAACTAATATCTCGCTATTTCCAATCTCATAAGGACATTTTTCTTCGGGGTCAACAAAATATTCTATTTCCATCTGTTCAAACTCCCTGCATCTGAATAGAAAATCTCTGGGGGCAATTTCATTTCTAAATGCCTTTCCTATTTGAGCAATTCCAAAAGGAAGTTTCATTCTAGCATTTTCTTGAACATATTTAAAATCTGCAAATATTAACTGCGCTGTCTCGGGCCTCAAATACCCAAATCCCTTCTCCCCTATATCTGTCTTGAACATTAATTTGAATCCCTTGGCTGTTGCAACATCAAATTCTCCTCCGCAATTGGGGCATCTAGCTTTTCCAAGTTCATTTTTATCAACTTTATTTGGTTTCTTGCATTTCTTGCATACAACAAATATATCTAAAAAGTTGGAAACATGCCCGCTTACTTCCCACACTTTTGGATGAGTAATAATACTTCCATCAATTCCAGTCATATCATCCCTTTGGTAAACATGATATTTCCACCATTCTCTTTTAAGATTATTCTTCAATTCAACTCCTAATGGACCAAAGTCCCAGAATCCAGCCATCCCCCCATATATTTCCCCTGATTGATATACAAACCCTTTTCTTTTGCAGAAAGCAGTCATTTCATCGATTGTCAGCTTTTTTTCCCTTCCTTCTTTTTTCCCAACCATACCTATTCTCAATATTTTAGATATTTAAATTCTCCTAGAATTAAAAATTCTCGTTAATCAATTCCAAGCGCAGACATCATAACTATTTAAAACAGAAAATTACCTCCAAAACAATAAAATAAAAAACCGGAGTAATTACTTCAATCCGCCCATTCTGCACACCGTTGTGCCGCAGTTTGGACATTTACCCTTTGCAATCTTTGTTCCCTTTTTAGTAAGGGACTCCACAGGGTTTTTCATCTCTACCATTTTCTTGTCCTTAACACAATATCCTTGTACCATTTTAATCCTCCTTATTTTTCATTATAAAATCCTTCCTTTATAAACTTATGTTTGGTTAATCAAAAACTAAATAATAATAAATTTTATTAAAATAAAAAACAAGCGCACGCCAGGAATCGAACCTGGACAAACTGGGCTGCAGCCAGTTGCAATAGCCATTATGCGACGTGCGCATTCATTATATCTATACAAAGAAAAGTCTCTGCACAGACAAAACTATCATATAACTCTCTTATTTAAAGATATTGATAAAAACAATTTTAAACACCAAAACCTATGAATTATGATGGGAATGCAGAATGCTATGTATGTTATTCTGGGGGTTATTGTTATTATAGGTATTGGTCTTATTTTTCTTCTATCAACCTGGGCAGAAAAACAAAATCTTCCAACAGCAAACAGCACAGAAAACAAAGAGGCTTGTATAAACCTTGGCTGTCCAGAGGGCACGTTATATGTAGGCTCAGTCTTAAAAAAAATTTACTACCCATGCATATGCGCCATTGCAAGCCAAATAAATGCAACAGATCTTGCTTGTTTTGAAACAAAATCCAGAGCAGTTTTGAATAATTTTTACAAAGGCTACTGTTAGTTATTGGTTAGGATATTCCATCAAGGATTTACTCATGTATTCCAGCTTAACACCAGCTTTTCTGAACATCCATTCAGATTCTTTTCCTGCATGATACCTTTTCTCGCAGACAACCCTTTTAATTCCAGAATTGATAATTAACATGGCACATGTCCTGCAAGGAGTCATCATTGTATACAAGACAGAACCATTTATAGAAACTCCATTCTTGGCGGTCTGGCAGATTGCATTCTGTTCGGCATGTAATGTTCTAACACAATGTTGGGTTGTTTCTCCATTTTCATGAACTATTTTTTTCATCTGATGCCCAACCTCATCGCAATGCGGAAATCCTGAAGGCGAGCCGACATAGCCTGTGGCAAGTATTTCTTTGTTTTTTACAATAACAGCCCCTACTCTTCCCCGGTCACAAGTGCCTCTTTTGGCAATTGCATGAACCACTTCCATAAAATAATCATCCCAGCTCGGCCTCTTATATGCCATTCAAATTTCTCTGCAACTTACTATTAAAAGATTTATGTGCTAAAACTACAACTTTTTAATCAATTCCTTGACTTTCTTTTCTATTTTCTCGACTCTTTCTCTGATTCCTTCAATATCACTTTGGCTAATATCTGCTATTTTCCATTGAAAAACATTTTCCCTATCAAATATCTTTTTATCTACATTATCTGCAACAATAATTATTCTATCAGCCCATTTAATTAAATGTTCATTCACTTCCTGAGCCTTTTCATTTACAACTCTTGCACCCTTCTCTTCCAATACTTTTATTACATTTGGGGAAACATACATGTTTAGCATATCCAGCATCACTCCTGCACTTTTAACATGATTTTCCTTATTCTTATTATAATTAACAAAAAATGCCTCTGCTACTTTACTTCTGAATCTATTATGTTTGCATATAAACAAAATTCTCATTTTTTCTTAAAGCGCACCCGACACGATTTGAACGTGCGACCTAATGGTTAGAAACCATTTGCTCTATCCAGGCTGAGCTACGGGTGCACAAATATAAAACAAAAAATTGCCTTATAAAACTAACTATCCAATAAGCTATTTAAACACTTTCCTAAACAATATTAACATAAAAAACTTTAATCTATAAGGAAAATGATAATTTATTATTCATTAATAACCAATTCAAAAGCTTATTAAATACCTCTTATCTAATCACTTTATGGAACCGATAACATTAACATTTCTAGGAACAGGAAGTGCAATTCCAACAAAAAGGCGCAACCATTCAGCCTTTTTGCTTAATTATAAAAATGAAAATCTCTTGTTCGACTGCGGGGAAGGCACTCAAAGACAATTCAGATATAAAGAAATAAGTACAACGAAACTGACAAGGCTCTTTATTACACATTGGCATGGAGACCACATCCTTGGAATTCCAGGATTATTGCAAACCATGGCATTAAATAACTATCAAAAAACCTTTCACATATATGGCCCAAGAGGAACAGAGCATTTTATGTCAAAGATGTTTGAAACCTTCGTCTTCTGGGGCAAAATTGATATAAAAATTCATGAAGTTTCTCCTGGAAAAGTATTTGAGAATGAAGATTTTACAATTCAAGCAGAGGAAATGGCTCACGGCACTCACTGCTTGGCATATTCATTCATTGAAAAGGAAAAAATTCGGCTTGATAAAAAGAAATTAAAAAAATTCAAGGTTCCAAATAGTCCATTAATGAAAGATCTCCAGCATGGCAAGGATATAAAATTAAATGGAAAGACAATAAAAGCAAAATCTGTGATTTACAAACAGAAAGGAAGAAAGATTACTATTATCTTAGATACAAAAATGAACAACAAAGCCTCTGAATTAGCTAAAGATTCTGACATTGTCATTGTAGAAGCTTCGCATGCCTCCGAATTAGAAAAAGAAGCCTATGAGTACAACCATCTCACATCAAAGCAGGCAGCAAATATAGCAAAGAAGGCAAAGGCAAAAGCCCTTTACTTAGTCCATTTATCGCAAAGATATGAGCACAATCAACAATTGATAGAAAAACAAGCAAAAAAAGTTTTCAAGAATACCAAAGTCCCAAACGACCTTGATGTTGTTGAAATATAATTATTCTTTTCTACCTCTATAATGAAGAACTCTATGAAATTCAGTCTCTGCAAACAGCTCCGGATATTTTATCCTTAGCTTTTCAGAAACATCATTAAATTCTCTAATCGAAAGAACTCTGCGATCATCAAGAACTGGACCAACACCAATGCCCCCGAGAACAATATCTCTTGCAGAAAATCCTCGGTCAACATCAATAATTCTCCTTAATGAATTTATCAGGTCCTTTGGAAAATCATTTAACTTTAAAGTATTTTTAAAAAAATTGTTCCAAATATATAAAGCTGTATGAAATTCGTCAGAATACATCGTTTGCCTAAAAACACTATATTAGTCATCATGCAAAGAAACAAGCAGACCATTAAGAGAAGTGCAAATACCTTTCAAAGGAATTTGCTCGCGAACCTTAATCCTCTTTGCCCCTTCATCTCCAAAATCAAACTTTCTGCATAATTCATAAAAATAGGCTTGGACCTGCTTCATTAGATAAACCAGTCCTAATAGCTTTAAAATATTTATATAAAAAATAACATACTTCCAAGCAAGTTTAATTTTTTCTGAATGCCTAAATTAAAAAATGCAAAAGGCCAAGAATCACTTGGATGTCGAAGCAGGAGATATAAAGATAATTGTATCTCCTCTCAAAAAGGTCAGACCAATGCTCTTCTTCACCTCTCCATTCTCTAGCTCTTTGGCATTATCCAACACCACGTTTATGTGGATGTCAAATGCCTTAAGAGTCCCGACAAACTGCCTGTCACTCTTTACCTGCACTAAGACTTCTTTTCCCTTTGACATATTCAAAAGGTCTAAAGGTCTTTCAATCGTGTTCGCCATACTCATCTCTTTGATTTTTGCTATTTAAACATTGCGATAGCAACCTAATCTTCTCCGAAGTCTTCCTAAGAGCTATATTTGACTTTTGTGTAACAACCTACCTTTCCCGAGGCTTTTCTAAAGGCTCATTTAAATGTTATCATGATACACAATGTAAATCTTATTTCCATATTATTGTTGCGTCTACGGAACTTAAATCTTCCTAATTGAGCTTAAAAATAGCAATTTGCTTTAATCTTTCTTCTTTGACTTTATGAATCTCTTTTAATATTCTCTTTATAAGACTAAACGAATTTGCCAATTTTCCATAAGCCTGCCAACCTTGATGGCTTTCCAAATTTCCAATAAGATTTATAAAGCACCTTTTTCAAACATAATTATGAGAATGGGTAGAAAGATTACTGGTGGAAAATACCACAAATTAAGAAAAAGAAAATTATTCGAAAATAGAAACAAGGAAAATTTCACAGTCTTAGGTGAAACCAAGACAAAAGCTCTTCGTGTCAAAGGGGGGAATTCAAAAACAATCCTTCTAAGGTCGAATAAAGCAAACGTCCTGACAAAAGCTGGCAAGATGCAAAGAGCAGATATAGTCAACGTTGTTGAAACCCCGCAGAACAGATTCTTGGCCAGACAAAATAGACTGTTAAAGGGGGCCATAATTGATACAAGCTTAGGAAAAGCAAGAATAACAAACAGACCGACACAAGAAGGCCAAGTTAATGCCTCTTTAATTTAATACCTCTTTATATTTCGTAGGAATTCATTTATTTATAGGAGTTTATAGGAATTAATAAGAACCTCGGTTCTTACTCGTCGACAAAAAAATCAAATAGAAAGGTTTATATACTCTTCTTGGGAAACCTTTATAAATCTTTCCCCAAAAACTACTTCAAAATAAAATGGTATACGTAAAACGCTGTCCCGAATGTGGCTCTGTTGACTTAACTTATGATGAACAAAGGGGAGAAGTTATCTGTAACGAATGCGGTCTTATCGTCGAAGAAAAAATGGTTGACTCTGGACAGGATGCTGGAGGTCAATTTGATAAATCTGACAAAAGAGGACGTTCAGGAGCGCCAATGTCCATGCAAAAGTTCGATAAAGGACTAACAACAAACGTCGGGGAGATTTCAGATATATATAAATTAGAAGCAGGGCAAACCCGTAAGTTCTTAAGATTGAAAAAGTGGCAGGAAAGAGTCTCCACTTCAATTGAAAGAAATCTCAGGTTGGCAATGGCTGAGCTTAGAAGAGTTGCATCATTTTTAAATCTTCCATCAGTTGTAAGGGATGAAGCTTCAAGAGTTTACAATTATGTCTTACAAAGAGGTCTTGTTCGTGGAAGATCAATGGAATCAGTCATCGCAGCATGTATTTACGCAGCATGTAGGTCATACAACATTCCAAGAACCTTAGATGAGATTGCAAATGCCTCAGATGTTGAAAGAAAAGAAATTGGAAGAACATATAGATTTATCGTAAGAAAATTGAAAATAAAAGTAACTCCTTCAAGTCCAAAAGATTATATTTCAAGATTTTCATCTATCCTTCACCTTTCTCCAAAAACACAGAATGAAGCTCTTAAGATTCTAAAGAAAGCAGATATCTCAGAGTTGACATCAGGAAGAGGTCCGGCGGGCATTGCAGCAGCCGCATTATATGTAGCAGCATTGATGAATGATGAAAAGAAAACACAGAGAGAAGTAGCAGACGTAGCAGGCATAACAGAAGTCACAATCAGAAATAGATACAAAGAACTTATAGACAGGCTTGGCTTTGAGGATAAATTAAAGGCAAAAGTTGCAGCCACAGAGAAGGCATCTGCCAAGAAATAATTAACTTCTAAAATCAATTTTACCAGCTAATATCCTCTTAAGATTTTTTATACCATAATAGATATTTGTTCCTATAGTTGACTGCTTCCTACCTAATAGTCTGGCAATTTCAGAATAAGTCATTCCCTGATAAAATCTTAATTCTAAGATAGTTCTATGCCTTTGAGGTAATTTTGACATCGCTTCCCTTATCACATTTTCTAAAAGAAAATCTCTCTGATATGAATCCCTTCTTTGATCTAAACGAGATTCCTCGTCAAAATCAAATTTTTTTCTTCCATCAGAATCAACTTCATCAAGGCTCACTTCCCTACTTCTTCTTCTATGAACATCAATAAATCCCCTATATACCGCTGTGCGTAGCATAGTCCTAATATCCGCACCATTTCTTCCCCGATATTGATTTAAGCAGGCAATTACCTTTCCAACAGCAAGAAAATTAATAGTGTCGTAATCTAAAGAATTTTTTTCAAAATAACATCCAAGATTCTCAGAATATCTAATTAATTCTGCTATTCTTTCATTCTCTTCATCAGAAACAACACTATCTTGATTATTGCCTTTAGCCATCTCAAATTCCTTCTTTCTGCCTATAAAAATCTATCTAATGGGTGTCGTTAACTTTACAGCTCGTTGATAAAGAAAAGCTTTTTATAACATCTAAACCCCGCATATGTGTGCGGGGATGCCGGAGCGGTCTAACGGGTCAGGCTTAGGACCTGATGGCTTAGTGCCTTCCTAGGTTCGAATCCTAGTCCCCGCATCCGGCTGGTTTATCTGTACCCCAATAAGCCCTTACTTTTTTCGTATAAATCTGCATGCTTTAAATTACAAAAGTATTTTTTTCTGTTTACTCTTGCCCAGTAAACTAAAACAACTCTTTCTATACATTGGCCTTTTTTAATCTCTTTTTGCAATATTCACACTGACTGATAAATGGGCTAATCACTAACTCTTTAAAGGCACTAAAATACTCTTTTATAGAAATTTTTTCAGTCAACTTTCAAAAAGCTAATCGGGCCGTAACCCATCTTTTCTATCTCTTTATTTAATCTGCCCCGCAATATACTTGAATTTGAGGATATAACCATTATATGGTCTTGCATTTCTAAGTTTATCCTTTTTATTTTGAATTTCTCATACATCATTTTAGAGATTTGTTCAGCACATCTTGCGCAATACAAGCCAGTTATTTTTATTTTTAGTTTATGCATTTTAAATTTCTATGGGAAATATTTTAAACACTCTTGAAATTCCGCATGATGCCCTAAATGTTCTTTCCATTGGGTTATATCTGTTCCTGCCGGTGGTCTGCATTTCTCAGGTAAATTACTATATTTATCATCCGCTGGAGCAGTTGTCAAACCAGTATTGCTGTTTCCGCCCGTATTTGGCGAGGTATGAGCTTGTTTTTGAAGAATGAATATCCAAAAAGTGCCTGATACAAGAAGCAATAAAATAACTATTACGCCGATTACTTTTCCATTGATATGTATTGTCTCTTTCTCTTCCATTTAGCATAATCCTCCTTTCATCTTTCTTTTATGATTTAACATCAAGAGAATTCCAGCTATACTTGAAGTAATTCCTATGGCAAAAAATCCTTTTTGATAAGCCATTAAAAACTCTGTTAGCCCTGTTACGCCAATTATAGGAATTATGCTTAATAGATAATGGCTACAGCAAACAACCATAGAACCTCCAGAAACTGTCCCAGATGCCTTAACTCCTGCTTTCATAATGGCATCGTGTTTTATTGAGAAATATAAGCCAATCTGAGTTCCAAAACCTATTGCCAAAGGGATAAGCCAATACCATAATCTTTTGAATTCATATACTGCAATTCCATAACCTTTAAATGTAGTTAAAATAGCAAGGAAGAATAAAAGTATTCCTAATCCAGACAATATTCCATACACAATAGATTTCTTAATTTCCATTTTTTACTTTGGGTCTCCTCTAAAATGATCTTTCATCATCAAGACATGAAGAAATATCATGAGTCCGATAGCCCAAATTGTTGTCCATTTACTTGATACGCCAAAAAGCAGGAGTATAAGGATAATTGCGAAAGGTATAATGCAGGCTAAAGCCATTTTTATCATATGCCCAATACCATGATTGTGTTTTTCTTTATGATTCATTTTATTTTGTCCCATAAACTGTGTTGTTGCTTATTGTCTGTGCCACATATTTTGCTTCTAATGCTTGCTTAATATCTTCTTTGGCTTTTCCCTGTTCATACAGATTTTTTGCATAAAGCGCATCTTCATAACATAATCCGCATTCACTTGCATGACTATCCCATTTGCCTCCATTGTTTATATCTCCCTGCATAAAGCAATCTATCAATCCTCTTGAATGTAATCCATCGCTATGACCTGCTACGTCAATCATACATCCGCAATTGCAAGGCAATCCGTCAAGTTCACTTTCATTTAATTTTGCATACGAATAAGCTTCCTTTATAGCCTGTTTAGTAAATGCATAATTTGGCAGATTGAGAGGATTGGCATAAGTCATCTTAATTAGAAAGAAAGTTCCGAGTATAGATATTAATATAATTCCAGCCCACAAATAATTATAGTGATGTTCTTTCATTCTTTACAACACTCCAACAGTTTTTTAATTCCAGAGAAAACACTCTTCTTTTCTTTATCTTTATAGCTCACATAACTCTTTATTGTATCTTTCTTGCTCATATTTTTATCAAAATTAAGTTTCCAAAATAGAGCATATAGTTCTGCTGCATCCGTATATAATTTTTTAGCTTCTTCAATATTATTTTCATGTAAGAGTCTGTTCCCGATTTCATACATCCTCATGCTGGAAGCAAGTAAGTGCTTGCTCATGCACCATGTCTCGCTCTCATCTTTGTTGACTAATTTAGCAAGCAGTCTTTTTCTTAATTCTCTGCATGTTTCAAGTATCTCAAGAAACTTTTCATCTTTTGTTTTGACATAACTAAAGAAAGAATGCTCTTCCAGGCTTACAAGATTCATTAAGGCTATGCTTAAATCTTCTCCTGCTGATAAATCTAGTTCATTCTTTTCTTTTATCTTAAGTATTATTTTAATGAAGTTTTTAGTTTTCATCTGAACACCATCCAAAATATTAAAGCGTTAAGTATCAATGCACTAAATGTAATAGCCATAGTCTGATAATTGAACAAAACATCTCCATTGTTCTTTCTCTTTATTTCATTGCTAATCCAAAAAGTAGCCAAGCTTACGACGCCTCCGGATATTGCACCAAAAGTAATCTTCTCCATACCGAATATCCTATAAATGTTAGCTGGACCGAATATTCCTGCATAATAAAAGCTCAAAAAGGTAAGAGCAATGGTAAGCAATACTATGCTAATTATTCTTAGAATGGCATTGCCTCCTCCAATATTTTTCTTTTTTAGCAGATTATTCACCCATAAAGCTAAAGAGACTATCATTGCTCCTATAAATACTCCTACAATAGAATCATCCCATCCTAGTGATCTTGTTACCCCTACACCAATGACCGTAGCTGCAGTGCAAAGAGGGCAATGAGCCATAACACCAGGTATAACTGTGATTATCCCGAATAGTATTAAAATTAAAAATCCAAATAATTTATAGTTTTTATCTTGCTTATTTCGTATGTTCATCTTTATCATTTTGTGTTTAATTCTCAATATTAAATTAAAAAATAAAAATAAAAAGTTTAAATTTTGTTAGCATCCTCCGACCATTCCCGCTCCGCTTGATGCACTAGATGATGCTACTTTTCCTTGCAGTCTTGCAGGAATTGTTCCATGCATCTCATAATTCATCTTTTCATTTTCTGACCAACTACTTGTATCTAGCTTTCCAGAACTAGAAACTGCGTTTCCAGAGATAGTTGATGCTTTATACATCAAAAAAAGCACTGCTAAAAACAATACTCCGATTGCAATCCATAATAATGTGCTTTTTCTTATTTCCATATTAATTTTAGCAACCTCCGACCATTCCACTAGATGCAGTTGATGCTACGGTTCTGGCAGCTGACGCTGTCGCTTGTGCGGAACTTGTACCTATCGATGAAGCTTTAAATGTCAGGAATATTGTGGCTATCACTAGTGCTCCAATTATAATCCACAGCAGAACATTTTTGTTAATCTTTGTCATGTCCCTACCTCCTTTCATGTTTTCTTCTCTGTTTTCTTTCTTTGTGTTTTGTTTTGTATTACAGCAATCCATTTTTTCTCTTGTTTTATTTAATTGTATGCTAAGGGAAAAATAAAAAAATAAAAGCCCCTATTAGCATCCGCCAACCATCTGACTACCTCCGCTTGAACTTGCAGTTGCCTGATTTTCTGCGCCCCGGTATATGTTTGAGGCAAGATAGATATATCCTACAGTTTGATTTGTGTAGTCAATTCCATTTGCTTTCAAAACTTCAGCTTTTTGCTCGTGAACTCCTGGGAAGAACAAAACTTTCCATTTCCCTAGTTCGTTTAGGATTTCTATATCACTTATATCGGGATGCTTAGTTAGCAAATATTTTGCTAATCCTCTCATAGCATAACTATGAGCACATCCACAAGCTCTTTCTCCATTCTCAAAGACAAGTGTTTGAGCACCGCAACAATACTCACATGCAATCGAGCTCCCAATTCTTATGTATCTCTCCATTTGCGCGCTATTTAATTGCATATCCTCATATTTTGCCAGTTTTTGCATTGTAGCATCTGCTAATTGCGGATTGCTTACAGAGACATCATTATATGATACTCCAAGCTCTTTTCCATAAACAGCAGGTGTTCCCTTTGGCAATACATCTAAAGCAGAAACTGTGCCTAAATCCATAGCGACATTTCCTGATATGCTAGAACTGCCCGCTCCGTATATCTTTACTCCACTGTAAATAAGTAAGATCACAAGCACCGCAATTATAACATACTGGACTGTAGTCTCAGTGTTGGACTTTTTTCCTCCTTTCATATCGTCATGCTCTTCAGCATGATATTTTTCGTGTTCCATGACTTTTCCAAGAAATTGAATTATATATGCACTTTTGCGGAACTAGTTCCACCATACATTTTAAAAGAAGAAATTAGTCACAAATAGTTTAATGGTAACTCAATAATTTATACCATCTAATATGCTCATAAACGCTGCTCCACATCATGCCAAAAGTAAATGCAAATATTAATTCTTCTAACGGCACTCCAAGAACAAGAATTCCAGATATAGCATTTAAGTTCCAGACACTTTCTACTATTCCTGGATAAAATAAAACGAGCAAAAAGAAAGCTATAAAGTACAAAACTAAAAATAACAAACCTCCAAAAAGTATTTTTCTCTTTAAATCAGGACGGCAATAGAGTGAGCCAATTGCACCAGCAAGCATTGAAATGCTTGAAGTATAGATAGGATTTAGTGATGTAGTGAAAAATAAAATTAAAAATACTGGAATTGGCAATATTAAAGTAAATAAGTGCCATTTATGCCTTGTTTTATGCCTCTCTTTGTCCTTCATTTTAATGTGTCTTACTTTGAATATAGATTCAAATAAAATTGCTGCAATTCCTCCGACAGCAAAACACCATATTATGCTTTCTATATCAAATCGTGTTTTTGCTGCGAGATTGAATAAAGATGGAGGGTTCCAATATTCGGGAACAAATAAAATCTCTGTTAAACCAAATGGAGCTGTTAGAATGCTTGTCAAAAACATCTCTTTCCTCGATTTTTTAGCGAAAACAAAAAATATAATCCAAATTAGTAAAAATATCATGCTAAATACCATCCAAGGATTAAAAAAATTACTTAATTCTGTCATCTTTGCAAATATATAAAAAATAACAAATATAAATGTTCGCAAAACTACTTTATTTTATTGTAAATAACTCCGAACAACCAGCCGAGAATATAACCAAGTACAAATATCTCAATCAATCCCAAAAATGTTCTTCCAAGAGTTGGTGTAGTTGCTATCTCGCTTATATCTATCCCATGAAATAAGGCCCCGAGCACATTGACTGTTCCCAGCGGCGCAACTGCAACTAATATCGCACAGGCAATATAAGCAATACCTGCTACAATAGCCAAAGCTAATCCTGCCTTTTTCGCATCTAATTTATCACCCATTTTTCTTTTTACCTCCTTGTAACTGTTTAACTAACCACAAAATGAATAGGATTAGAGCCACTAATATTAATATCGTAATCATCCATCCAAATATCCACATAAACCCAAATCCACCAAAAAATCCACTTATCATTCCTGCTCCCCAAAAACCCATCATGCCAAATCCTCCAAAAAATAACAAGATAACTAAAACAATCACTACTGCAAGGACAATATTGCTTTCTTTTTCTTTCATGATTTCTCCATCTTATTAATCTTCCTTTAGCACGACAACATTCGTCATGCCCCTTCTTTTTCTTTCCACAAGACCGCTGCCCTCAAGTTTGTCAACAATCCTTGTCATTTTGGCTTTGCTAAATTCAGTCTTTTCAATTAAATCTCCCTGAAAAATAGCACCATTTTCTTTGACAAGATTATAAACTTGCTTTTCTTCAGGTCTAAAAGATGAAAGATTGACTTCTTTTTGAATCTTCTTCTCTTTTACTTTCTTGACTATTATCTTTTCGTTCGACTTCGAGAATATCAGAAACAAACTGACAATTACCATTATACCCGTGATACCAAGAGCAAAATAAGTCTGATAATTCACACTGTCATACATCTCGCAAGATTTGAAATCTCCGTGCTGTATAAAACAGGCATTTTTTACAGCCCCCATCAATGTGCTATTGAATAAAAAGATAAATACTCCTATTACAACAGATATTCCTAATAACATCCATCCAACATTTTTATTCTCCATTTTTAGTCTCCTTGTCTGCTCTGAATATGTGGATGCAATATTCGGCCATGTGTTTATCTATCAAAGCCATAAGTGGTCTAATTGTCTTTTCATTAAGCTTATAATATCTATATTGCTTTTTAGCCTCAACGAGTACAAAACCACATTTTTTTAGCCTGAAAAGATCATGCGATACATTTGATTGATTCATATTCAATTCTTTTATTATCTCTGAGACATTCTTTTCCCCACTTCTCAAAAGATTGATTATCCTTAATCTCGACTCTGAAACAAGCGTGCCAAAAAAGATTTTATATGTGAAATAAATCTCATTCTCAGACAATCCATGTTTATGAGCATGCTCTAATATGTATCTTTGTAGCATATGTAAAAATAATACATATGCTATTTAAACCTTACTTATCACAAGAGAAAATCAAACCCATTAAAATGCCAACCAATGCAGGGTTTAGTCCCCGCATCTCACACTTTTAATATATTCAACAATATCATTAAGAACTAAACAATATCAACGCACCACCATAGAAATCTTGATTTGATAATTGATTAACAAGAGTCTTATCACTGTCAAAAACAAGATTCATCTTATCCTTAGAAATAACTAAATCCTTTACCGGAATCCAGACACGATTTGTGCCTGAAGCATAATATTCCCACCCATTCGAACCATATCGATAAATGGAATTAATCCCACTAATAGAAGAACTTGTAAACTCTCCCTTACTATCCAAATCGAATTTGCCAGCAAGTAAATCAGTATTTGCAAACCATCCTCCTTCATTATTTGCCAATGTTCTATCTATTAATATCTTCAATCCTTCCTGAAGCGAACTTGCTTTAGAAAGTTTTTCCATACTTGCAACAGTGGTAGCAGTAAACGCATCTCTATAACTTTGTGGTAAAGGATTAGGTATTGTTGTAAGTACACCCCCATTTGTAGCCTGCCATTTACCATTGTGAAATCTATATTCTAAGTTCCAAGAAATTGTGCCATCTTGGAAAGTAAATACTAATTCATTTGCAGTTGTTGCAGCTGCTGACGCCGCAGGAGCAGTTGTTTTCACTGTTAATGCTTGCGGAATTCCAGAATTATCAAATGTTAATCTCTGCCCATTTATTACGCTTAAATCTGTATCTCCTGCATAACTCGCATAAACTTGTATTATATTGCTTCTGTCTACTGTTCCAACCTGATTATCTTCTTGAGTATTTGGTCCACTTATTTTATTAGTGTATAATATATTTCCTCTTTCAGGATCATTATAGATATAATAATAACTGTCAGGGTTTCTATCTATAAATATTCTTGTGACATCCATTCCTGTTGCAGCATCTATATCCTGGGCAAAACTTATGCTATGTGTTTGTGTTATTCCAGCGGTTGTTGTGCTGCTGACTCTGCTTAAAGGTAATGTCTTTGTAGCTATATTCTTCATATAATATTCAGCTTCCATTGCTTTTACCTCAGCCCTTATAAGCAACAGCCATGCCTTATGATTATTCAATACCAGCTTGCCATACAAATCATTAATTGACAATTCCAAGGCTTGTGCATCGCTGATAATATTCTTATTAGAATCTAAATTCGCCCTTAAAATATCTTTTCTGTTATTTATTTCTTTTATGCTTGAAACAGCCACTTCATTATTTAGAATTTCTCCTTGTGCAATAAGAGCATCAATATTCGTTTGCTCTAACTCTTGTAAGGTTGCATTCTTCACTCCGAGATTAGCATCAGTTATTGCATTGTTTACACTTGTCTTGTCGAGCCAGCACTTCAAATTAGCATCGCCGCAAATTCCAACAGGAATATATCTTGTAGGGTCTGTGCTACCTCCAGGATTCAATGTTGCACATATTCTTACTATCCCTCTCTGAGAAATATCAGGCATTGCCGCCTCCTGAGCGGCAGACTGCAAGTTCAAATTAGCCCCAACAGCTGCAAGACTAGATGTTCCAGATACACATTCTGCCTGAGTTTGAATATTTGTGTTAGTAAGCTGGTCTTTTGCGTACTGGTCTCTAAGATAATTTACGCTGAAGTCTGTTGAAACCTGTTTGAACCCGCATTCTTCTTCATTATTTATTCTTACACATAGCTCTTTATATCCTTCAGGAGCAGTCTTATCCAAAGTCTGACTCGAACTTTGTCCTTTAGAAATATATCCATTTGCTATCTGAATTGTTGGATTTGAATAATAATATCCTGATTCAGGAGGACTCTTCAAATAAACTGAATAATAAACTCCTGCATCATTTCCTGCATTGATAAAGTAAAATACTTTATACTGTGCAGTGGCAGGCACAGTTACCGTCGAGAAAGTGGTTGAATCAAATCTTGCATAAAACTGAGGAGGACTATCCGGTTCTAATAAAGTCTTTATAGATGTTGGAGCTTTCAAAGAAACAAATCCTCTGCAAACTTCTGTTCCTGCTTCTTCAACACTTCTTATTTGGAATGCTTTAAATGTATTCTCCGCATAATAATTAGTAAAGTAGTCCATGCTATTCTTTGCATTATCCCATGCTTGAGGAACGAATAAATATTCTCCTCCCCCATTAACACCTGTTCCCTGTCCTCCAGAATAAACATTTTCAACCAATTTAGGCAATAACATACTAGCAATAGGAGCCACCTGTCTCCAGAAGAACTCGCAAGTATAAATAGATTGTATTTCATCGCAAACTCCAACTAATTCTCCAGTGTCTAAATTCTGCTGTAAACAATCTCTATGTTGTTTCAATAAAGAAACATAAGCATCGATTCCATTTCTAATTCCCGAAACGCAAACAGGAAGAAGAATTCCTTCTCTTGCATTTGGCAAACACAATAATGCAGAGCCCACAATTCCTGTCTGTTGAACATTCGCTACCCTATAAGCCCCTCCAAGATTGCATCTGCTCGCAGGACATATAACTGGGTCGCAGACATTGAATAATAATTTACAATCTCCGGCAGTCATAAAGTTAGAGCATTGTACATTCTCCATTGGATTCTGGAAATCAACTCTCATTGGCTGCCCAAATATGCTCACTTGTTTTGTATTTGTATTCTTTTGAGAAGCAGCATCCAAAATTGCTTTTTGGGACTTCTGCACCAAATCCTGCGAAGTTTTTGCATCTAATCCAAGAATAGTAGCTCCAAGAGAAGCCTGATTAAATGCCTGGCAATCATCATTACTTCCTATCATTCCATCGCTTCCAACATTGCATATCTGCCAGTCTTTAGGCAATCCAGAAGCATCATAACTCTTTACTGCATTGCTCCCAAGACTAAATGAACTCGCCTGAACCTTTACATACCATCCATTGTTAACATCAAATGGAACCTGGCTTGGCAAATCCTTATCGGGCCCAGATATAAAATATAATACTGCTCTGTCCTGTTCTCTTATAGTATTTCCATAAAGTCCTTGCCCGAATTCTTCAAATCCTGTATAGCCATTTTTTGACATAAACAAACTAGCACCACTAGAACCCTGATAACTCTCACTTGGTATCTGAGAAATAACTGCAGAAGTCACTTTTCCATTTTCAAACTTAGGTTCATACTTGAATACATCGAGAGGTCGCAACTTCCCATTCAATTCTGTTCCAACAACTATAAATGGTGCTCCAATAGATACTTTGCCCCAGATGCCATTATCATATTCTATAGTTGCGGGATTATCTAATCTTACTGCATGAGTTGCTCCTGCTGGTATGCTCGCCCCGCTTACTGGTATTTCTCCAATGGTATTTCCTACAATTGGGTAGAACTTCCCTTTCAATGCTGTTCCAGTTCCAGTATTTATAGGGAGAATATCATTTGATGCCTGAGACCTTGCAAATTTCTCATAATCTGTCATTGTATTTTTCGCATTTTCTGAAAATGATTTCATAGAAAGAAGAGCATTCTGATCATTCGGATTCTGTTTCAGCATCAGGCAATTCGCATAAATATCTCTAGATTGAGATAATGTAACTGGATAAATTGTAGTCTTTGAATCTCTAACAACTGCAGGAAGCAATTCTATAAATTGCTTGCAGTCTGCTCCTATTTTATCTATCATTGCCTTGGTAGCCAAATCTTGATTTAATATTCCCTTAGTGGTGGCGCTATCCTGAGCAACCTTCACAACTTTATTTGTATCTACCAGAGCATTCTTCGTAGTTTGAACATCCTTTTCAATTGATGCAGTATTATCATTTATGCATTGTATTATGCTTCCATAATTAACATTCTTGTCTATTCCCTGTTCAAATTCTCCACCATTTGCATTTACATCAAGCCACTTCTTAGTTATCGCATCGTTGCATCTCTTGTTCCACCCATAATCTCCAGTCATCACTTTCTGTCTTGCGGTGGCAGTTCCATCTATCCCATAAAGGAAAGTCTTGACAGTCAGCACAGCAGAAGTTGCAAAACAAGCTGCCTTCAACCCTGTTTCTACCTTTACTAAACTCTTTGAAATGCTTTCCCATTTTTGTATGCTCTTATTTATATTAAGAATCATATCTTTTGTCTTTTCAGGACTCAATTGTATTGCTCTCTTTTCAATTCCAATCTTGACAGATATATTTGTCTCTGTTTCAGGGCCATACGCAGTAGGGCTGATTCTTATCTTAGCAACTTTCTTCAAATCAGTATCTTTGAAGACAAGAGGCTCTCCGCACACATTCTCGCTTTCTCCAAGGCTGAGAGTTATAGAAGACTGATAGACTGGCTTCCCGCTTTCAGTCTTTATTTCATATCCATTATCCTTTGTAACGCAGTTGGTTCTTATAGTTGCATGCAAAGCATCGAAGCTTGTGACATTAATCATTGCATTTGTCTTTAATGGCTTAGCTTCTCCTTTAACTAATTCAAGAATTCTGCCGCCATAAGTAAACTTAGCCTTCGCCTTTTCATTTGCGCTTTCAGGATTATTTAAGCTTACAAGTCTTATTGTCCTGAACTTATTATCGACATTCACAGATTTAGTTGAGATACTAGAATCTAATTGATATAGTGCATCCCTCTGGCTCTGATATAACTTTGCACTCTCAGGATATAAACTAATGAACAAATTCAATAACCTTGATTTTGTTTCCTTCTTTGCGTAATTCTTTGAAGTTGCCTCTTGAACCAAATCAAGAGCAGCTCTTAATGCCAGTTCTCCATATCTGGCAACTCCCTCTGTAGCAGCCTGTCTCTCAGAAGTATAATCCTTCGCAACTTCTTCATATGAATCAATTGCATCATTGAACGCTTTCTCTGCAACATCATTGACTGTTTTTCCATCAGAAGTCAAGAATTTATCATCTCTGAAATCACATGCATTCGCAAGTGCATTCCTTATCTTGTCTTTAGTTGCATCATCCAAGCTGAAACTACTTGTCCAATCTTTTTTATCATTACTGTAAATCTCCAAAGTAGTCCAGGAACTATAAGAATCACCGCTGGCTTCCTTAACCACATCTCTTGTTATTCTATAACTCTTTTCATCGTTGAAATCAACTTTGCATTCCTGCTTATTCGCTCCTATGTCATTGAAACTTGTTCTTCCATACGGCAGATTCTCAACATATAGATTTGGCCTCATTTCCAATTTTATCAAATCACTATCGCATGCAATCTTTACACTTCCCGTGCTTCCTGTCTGTGAATCTACTAATATCTCGCTCACTCTGCATCTTCCATTCAAAAACTCGCTTCCCTGATAAACATCAAGATTATTTGTTCCTTTTTCATCGCTTATCTCTATTCTGGCTTTTTTATCAGACTGTGCAAGCCCTGTATAAGTTGTCGTCAGACCAAAAGAACAGTAACTTCCAGGAAGATACATTGGAGCTGAAGTCTCTCCAAGTTTTATTCTCGTCTTAGAAATTTCCCTGTCCCCATCATATATCGAGACTAAAGCAGAAGTTTCATCGACATCATATAATCTTATGAAATATCTTCCATTCCAAAAACTATTCGCGATCTTCGCATTTTCCCATTGATTATCATCTGTAGGCTCAAGATAAAATTCATTTGTGCCTATTCCATATGCATTTCCTGCATTATATTCTAACTTTCCAGTCAAAGTCAGATTAACGAATTTAGGCAATGAGCTCTCGTTCTTAGTTTGTTTAAGGATAACTACCACATATCCAATGTTATTTATTAATGGACTTCCTAGAAGCCTGTCTCTTGTATTCAATGCAGCCCTTGCTGGATGAAATCCAACTCCTGCAACTTCTTTGGGATAATTTCCTCTGAAATTTATGTTTTTGATTTCTTTTATGTCAATCAAAGGATTAACCTGCAGTGCATCAATCTGGCAAAATACCGGCACATTCTGATCAGCCAATAAATCGCTTCTCACAACCATTGGCTGGCATCCTGCAGGTGATACTTGTAAAAGCATATCCTGCCTTGCTTTGCAGACATCTTTATCATTTAATATGGGCCAATAAGTATTCACATCATTTCCATAGTAAGTCTGAAAGCTTGGTTGGTATTGATAACTTGCGCTTGAATAGCTGCTGCCATATCCTGCGAATGAAGAAGTATAATCCGCACCCACATAATTAGCTCCAAGTACCAATCCAATTATAACAATTAACATCAACATCAACAATTTATTGACCATCGTCCTTTCACTAATGAACCTTAGCTTTCCCTGGGCTTTTCTAAAGGCCATTATTCAAATTCAACCCCCAAATTTAATGAATCGAAACTTTCAAAATTGTATTGTAGTTGTTCAATGGTTGTTGGTTTCGGCAATTCATCTGCTTTTAATTTTATTTTTCCTTTTTCCAAATCACTTGTCAAGAAATATGTATATACTTTTCCACCACCAATCAGAGCAGAATCTACTCTTGTACTTGGAATGGTCACATCAAAGCATTTCTCCTCAGTGCCTCCAAAGAATCCAAATATACCTGGTTTAGGAATATCTCTGCATTCTGTCTTCTTGCTTTCTGGAATAACTATGCTTGAATTCCCGTAAGCATAAACCTTGATAAGATAATTGCCTTCTGTCAATTTGACATTTTTAACACCTGGAAGAATAGCACTTACTATCTGCCCTGTATCGTTATTTTCAAAAGCAATAATGGCATTTTGATTGAATTCCTTTAAACCAACATCTACACTGACTTCTACATTATATTCCCTGTCTAAAATTAATTGTGTGCTAGATTCAGAATTAGTTGAGAATATTTGTTTCTTCTCAGCATATCCATTTGCTCTTGCAACCACCAGTCCATTTACACAAGCAGGAACCTTCCCTGTAAACTCCCCATTGGTTGTTTCTCCAAGATTGCATTCCTGATTCAAACACTTGTAGGTAAGATTTGCATTAACTCTATTCAAATCAACATTGTAAATTCCAATTGTGGCATCCTGCGTTTTAAATACACACAGATCAAAATCTTGTTCTTGTGAATAATTAACAAGTTCTGCTGTTCTGGGAACATTCTTATCTATTATAACAACCACTGGAAACTGGAAGATTTCGTTATCATCATAAATCTGCACCATTACTGGGAAACTTAAATCATAAACAAAATGATATGGAATATAGCAGAATCCCATCAAATTCAATCCCTGCTCGCTTCCAAGAGGCTGTGCAATCATCAAAGCATTATCAACATTATTTCCGATAATCTGCAGTTTGGTCGGCCAATTCCTTGAATAAATCAAATTAACATTCTCATCAACATTTCCGGCAACAAAATACTTGTCCCCTGTACTCCTGAACTTAATCGCGGCAATGTTTGCCTCTAAACCATCTTTCAAATCATTTTCAACATCCAATGTTTTCCAGACCTTAGGGCTACAGCTTGTTTCAACACCATCAACAGGAGCATATAATCTTAAAACATCAACTGTGTAATTTTCCAAAAATGCATCAATCTTTTCTTTATTATAAATATTTTGGGCGATATCATAAAACTTTCCAAATTTGCTGTTCACATTAACACTATACGAGTTTTTGCTGGAAGTCTGACCACCTTTGCTAACTACAACTTTTGCACTCACACTAACAGAAACGCTGTTATCATTAATAGTTGCCTTTACAACAGGATTTCCAAATTTAATAGTTATACCTTTTGCATAAAAAGATTCGTAATCACAATTTCCAATATTATTCTCTATGTAATCAGCAATTTCATTCTGTATATCGCCCTTAGAAGGGACATTCTCTTTTACAACCCCATTTCCAGAAACATAAAACCAATAGGGGACTGGAAAACCCAAAAAGTTCAAATGGGAAGAAAATGGAGCATACTCGCTTCCAAGAATGTAATTGCCAACATCTATTTTCCCGCCCTGGCTTCCCGCTATATCAACAGCTTGAGAGGTCTTTTCCTGAATGCATGAAGAATAATATTCATAAACACTTGAAAACTCAGAACTGACTGCACCAGGTCCAATCTTGCCTTTTATCAAAAAGTAAGCTCCTATCCCGGCGACCAATACTATTGCAATAATAACAAATATTGCCAGCTGTGCTCTTTTATTATTTATCATTTCCTCTCCTTGCCATTTTTTATCTTGATTTTGATTAAATTCATTATTTCACTATTTATATCTCGGTCAATTATTTCTTTAAATCTTTCCCATAGGCTTTCATCTTCAATTAAAAGCAGATATTTCTTCATTTGGGCCTCTTTTGTCCTGAAAATACTGGATAAATTAGTATAAAAACCTTTCTTATTAAATTAATTACTTAGTAACTAACTAAACTATATCTTGCTATTTTATACCTTTTACACTTCTTCTATTCTTCTTTTCTTCAGCCTAAACAATAAAAACAAAAGAATAAGCAGAAGAAGATTCACAATTATCATCCCGAAAAGCATAATGATGCCAAAATCCAATTTATTATCACCACTAACTATACTGCCAGTTATACTCTTAAAATTCTGCTCACTAATATTGTTATCCTTCTCTGTGCTAATCTTAACATTCAGCCAGATTCCAACTTTGAGATTTCTATTTTCTGGCTCAACAGTTAAAACACCGCGATAAATTCCATTTTCTGCTCCTAGAATACAAAAATTAACACTTCTATTGCTGCTGATGAACATCCTTTCAGTGTAATTAGGCAGAAGATTCATTTCCCTTGCATTAAAAACATAAAAGTCTAAATCCTTTATATCTTCTTCGCTCCAATAATCACCAACATATACAAATCCTGGCTTACTAAGAGAAATATCAATTGTCATACACTCTCTTTGAGCAATTCCCAAGCTAAAGTCAATTGAAGGGGGAGAAACGCTCATTTCAAATGCATCAACATATTCAAAAAGCAATAAAAAGAAGAATAAAATTGATAAAGAAATAAATATCAATTTAATATTTTTAATTTCCCCCATTGAATCAACCTTTGAATAGTCACAATTTACTAATTTATATTATTTATTGTGCTGTTGCAATGAATCTTACATCTGCCCTTTTCCCAATCCTGTCTTCAGTTATATTCCCATCAAAATTCCTAAGATCTAATTTCATGTACATATAATCAGACTCAACTCCTCCAGCAGTTGGGGCAGATACATTCATGCTCCAGCTTCCAATCCTCTTATAGCTATCAGCAGCCCTTCTTGCAAAATATAAATTACTAAATATCTCATCACTTTCATTGACTAATTCCGGACTGATTACAATCGCCACATTGCCAGTATTATTAATATCGACTCTTACTTTATCTGTTTCAGTTTCTTTCGAAGCATTTCCTACAAAAATATAATCGGGCACATTTACGCTTATTCTTGGAGGTTCTAAACCAAAAATATTCGCTTCCACTGTAAGAATATCATTTGCATTAACAATAACAAGTGAGCCTATAAAAATCAAAGACAAGAAAAGAATTAAAACTATTAGTCTCATAATTATCCTCTGATATATACAATGCAAACTATATATTACAATTATATAAATCTTATTATATACTTTAGAATGATAACAAAACAAAAAAGGAAAAAAGAGAATAAATGGCCTTACGCGGAATCGAACCGCGGACCCCTCCACGTCAAAGAGGTGTTTTGCCACTGAACCATAAGGCCATGATAAACTGCAAAATTAAGAGAAACAAAAGCTTTTTAACCGTTTGCCTTTTATAGAAATAATAGAACTAAGGTTCTATTATGCCTCCATAGCTCAGTGGTAGAGCATCAGTTTTGTACGTCCGCAAAGACCAAACGAACTGAGGGTCGAGGGTTCAATCCCCTCTGGAGGCTTTGAGAAATTTCTAAAACCCAAAGTGGGATGTGAACTATATGTTCTTTTGCAAAAAGAGGCTAAATGCAAAAGAGCAGATCAATAATAAAGTGCAGAAAATACGGGTGCATAATTGGAGTTACAATTTGCCCTGTCTGTAAAGACGATAATTCTTCATATTTAATTAAATGTAAGAAAGAAGGGGTTTCTCGACTTCCTTGCATAAGCTTCAGTCCGAAGCAGCAACTGCTAAAGGACTTGTGGGCTGCTTGCAAGTTTAGGACTGGAATGAGTTCTCATATTACGCAGGGGAGATTTGACTTGTAGTTTTCTTCTTTTTTTAGGATTGGAATAGAATTCTAGTCCTATTCAAGAGAACGATAAAAAATGAACGTTAAAGAACGAAAAACAATGAAAATCAAAGAAAAAAATTCATTGCAGAAAAAAGTAACTTCTGAAAGGGGAGCAGTGTAATACAATGTTTAGAGACGCATACAGAGGCAGAAGAAAAAGGGAAAAGCCCAACAGCATGAGACTACAACCAACAATAAGTTTTAGGTGCAGCTTGGATGGCGAGACTTTAGGATATCTTAGAAGCTTGAAGAATGGAAAGATCCGTTCACAGTTCATTAATCAAGCAATTTCTATGAAATATTTTCATGACAGATATCATAAAGGTTTTATTTTACAATTAATAGATATAAAAGAAAGAGTATTAAAAGCCCAGTCTTACCGAAGCAATACTGGGGAGTATATAACTATCATACATAACTAAATCTTAAAAACCTTTCGTTCTTATTTTTAGAAGAGAAATTGAGGTTTATAATTACATTAAAGATTAATCAATAAGCCTTTTTTGTTTCATTTGCAATTTCAGTATACAGTGCCTTAGCACCCATAGGATTAATGTTAATACAAACAAAAATAAAGCTCCATCCATAAATTTTTGGTTTTATCATCCCGAAAAAATCACTAGATAATAACCTTGCTAACTTAGATAAAATCGTCACATTGCTGTCATCTTTACTTACTAATTTAGATTTATCTTTAAGATATTTCTTTTCAACAGTAGACCTCAAATACTTCCAAAATGGGGGACATATGCCATAAGTTGTTGTTTCTTTTATATAAAATCTATTATTCTCAAGATAATTTCTAAAATTTCTAAACCTAAATAATGACGGATACATAAGTTTATGCGTTGTTCTGGGATTCGGTGTTGAAGCGATCATCATACCATTTCTTTTTAACACTCTTTGTATTTCTTCTATCGCAAATTGAGGCGACTTTAGATGTTCTAAAGTTTCTAAAATTATTACGCAATCGAATTTACCATCTTCAAAAGGTAGTTTTTCTTCACTAATATCTACTAAATAAGCTTTTATTCCTTTTCTCTTTAGAAATTCAACTCCTTTTTTTGATATATCTGCTGCATAGATATCATTATCTTTTTTTAGAAATTGAACAACACCACCGTCACCACATCCTATTTCAAGAATCTTTTTACCTTTAGTATTATTAAAATATTTATCAGCAAACCATTTGTATCTTATAGCTTGCCCCATATTTTCTCTAACATAGTAATCTTCGTGAATATTTTTCTCGTAACTTAATTTAGTCATGGTACCTCTCTACTAATGTAGATATGTAGGTTTCTAGTATTTACTTATATATAAAGATTTGTAGATAACTACATGGCAGTACCAAAGAGGCAGGTTAGTTTCTTTATAGAGTCAGATCTATGGAAACTATTCTCAAAAAAATGTATTGATGTTGATAGTGAACTAGTAGCAGATCTGCAGGAAATTGCCCACAGGAAAGGGCATACCATGCCACAACTAAGAAGAAGAGCTTACGCACAATATGTTAATACGGATCGCTCAGAAAGAGGGCAAAAACCTAAACACTACAAAATAGCAAAGTAAATAAAGAGGAAAACATAAATAAAACTATACTTGTAAAAGAACGTGAGTTCAAATCCCATAAGGGGATTTAGAAAAAGTTCTCAGCCTGTTAGAGGCTTTTATATGAACAATATTCTTTTTTCGACAAAACTTGATAAGAACAACATTATTCTTAGAAACCATTTAATTAAAATAATGAGTAAATATAAGAACTTGCCCCAATGCAACTTTTTAGATATTGGTTGCGGAAACGGCAGATTTGCAGTCTTATTGTCTCCCTTTGTGAAACAGTATTATGGTATAGATCTAGACAAAGAATATATTTCGCTTGCAAAAAAGATAAAAATACCTAATGTTAAATTCAAAGTAGGAAAAGCTGAAAAAATCCCTTTTGACAAGAAATTTGATATAATATTCTATTCATTTTCTTGGCACTTTGTAAAAGACCACAATATAGCCCTTGAAGAGTTGATAAGAATTTCAAAAAAAGACAGCTTAATCATAATTTTGGAACCATCATTAAAGCCCCTAAACTATCGAGATCCAAGACTGAACATAAATTCCAAAGAATTTGATAAGCAACGATAGGAAACAAAACTAAAGAAATTTAAAAAAGCCAAAAAAGTCCTAGAAAACCAAAGACACTTTAAAATCATTCAAAGAGAATACAGACAAAGAAATCTATGGATTCTCAGAAATTAAACTTATCAGCGTAAACTCCAACGATAGGAATATCTTTCATTTCCCCACTCAAAGAATATACTATTCCAATTATCCACAAAACAAGCCATCCTATCCAGGCAATCCAGGCGATAAACATAATAATCGGAATCATAGATACAACCCAAATAATAACTGAACCTATAAAAAGTACAAGCCCTTGTTTAGCATAAAACATTACATATTTGTCATTCTTCTTGACAGCATATGCAATAATAAATCCTATTACAGTCAATAAAATACTTAGAAAAGCATACAGCTTAGAGTCATCTTCTTTTTTACCAGCTCTTTTTGCCATAGACAATTGAAGAAAAACCCCTATAAAAACCTTACTTATTGATTACGCTTCATCAACAAAACTTGCTTTCCCGCTCTGCACAAATATATCTGCAACCTCTGATTCCAAGTTAACAAGCTCCCCGGCGCTAAAGGGCCCCATAACTTTTCCGTTTAAGTCAACAAACTGCTCAACATCATTGATGAACATTATCATCCTGTTTTTTTCCTCATGTTTCTTTCTCCCGTTTAAAATAGAATTCATCTCTTTATCTCCATCTTCAAATGCCTTAACTAACTTATCAAAAATTTCTCTTTCTGTCTGAAGCATATTTTCATAATCTCTTTTCATTATTCCGGTCTCTGTAGCGACAAAAACCAAGCTAAGAATTTTTCTCTTCCTTAACCTCATAAGTTCCTTAAAAATAGCAACCGAATTCTCAAGCTGTTTCTTGCTCTTTATAACGTTCTCCTGAAATAAATCATCTTCTTTATTAGATTCGCGTATTTTATCTGTTACATATTCAGAAAAATCGCCAACAAAATCTTTCGGCAATTGCTGCAGAACCTCGGAATATTTCTCTTTTCTTAATATTTCATACAAATCATTATAGCCTAGCATAAAAATACAGCACAAAAGTAGTTTATAAAAATGATTATTCTCCAAAAAACTAATCATAACTATTATATATCCCAAAAGATTATCCAATTAAAAGGGAACAATATGAATCTTAAAATATATCTATTTAGGCACGGGCAGACAACATACAACAGAGATAAAAAATTTACCGGCTTTCACAATCCTGGTTTAACCAATTTAGGAAAAAAACAAGCGCAAAAGATAGCAAAAATATTAAAAAATAGGAAATTCCAAGTTGCGTTTTATACAAGATTAAAAAGGTCAAAGCAAACCCTCAAAAAAGTTCTTAAATATCATCCTGAATGCAAAACTCTCATCAAAGACGACAGGATGATTGAAAGAGGTTATGGTAAATTACAGGGGCTTTCTCATGATAAAATTATAAAAAAATATGGAAATGAACAATTTGAAATATGGCATCGCTCATTCTATGTTCCGCCACCCAAAGGAGAATCTTTCGCAATGGTAGAAACCCGTGTTGCATCATTCATAAAATTCCTAAAAATATATATGAAAAAAAACAAAATTAATGTAGCCATCTCAGCTCATGGTAATTCGATTAGATTATTCAGAAAAATAATGGAAAAATCTTCAATAAGAGAAACAACAAGCTGGTTTATCCCTTATGACAAAGTCTTTGTATACAATCTAAGAGTCTGATCAAACAAGCCCAAAAATAACCTTTATAACCTTGATATTTCTACAATAATTATGTTTGAATCTTTAAAGAAAAAGTTCTCTTCTTGGCTTGCAAAAGAAGAAGAAAAACCAAAAAAAACGAAGAAAGAGAAGGAAAAAAAGGCAAAGCCAGCCAAGGCTAAAAAACAAGTCAGACAAAAGCACGTTAAAAAAGAAAAGTCTATCGAAGAAATAACACAAGAAAGGGAAACAACAGAAAAAGTCATGCAAGATATTAAACAAGAAGGCATAGACACAACATCCCCAGATGTCAAAGTTCAGGCAGCAATAGAAGAAATAAAGCAAGAAGAGGCAGAGACAAAAATAGAAGAGGAAAATATAGAACTAGAACAAAAAGAGGAACAAGAAAAAGGAGAAAAAAAGAAATCATGGTGGTCTTTCGGCAAAAAGAAAAAGGGAGAAAAAGAAGAGCAAATCATTATAACAGATATCGAAAAGAAAGAAAATTTCTTCACAAAATTAGCGAACAAACTTTCAACTTCAAAGTTAAAAGAAGAAGACTTTGATGACGCCTTCCAAGACCTTGAAATAACCTTATTAGAGAACAACACCGCCTTAGAAGCAGTAGACAAAATCCGTGAATCATTAAGAGCATCCTTGGTAAATAAGGAAATAAAGAAAAATAAAATCCAAGAAACAATAGTCCAATCTCTTAAAGATGCAATCCTATCAGTTTTAATTGAACCTCCAAATCTAATTGAGCAAATAAAAGAAAAAAATAAGAATAATGAGCCATATGTAATCCTCTTTTTCGGTATCAATGGCTCAGGCAAAACAACAAGCATAGCAAAATTAGCGCATAAACTAAAGAAAGATGGTATCTCTTCTGTTCTTGCAGCAGGGGATACATTCAGAGCAGCATCAATAGAGCAATTAAAGACACATGCTGAAAAAATAAATGTCCCAATTATAATGCATGATTATGGGGGTGATCCAGCATCAGTCGCATTTGACACAATAAAGTATGCTAAACAACATAAAGTTGATGTGGTGCTGATAGATACTGCTGGAAGGATGTATACCAAAACAAATCTTCTCAAAGAAATGGAAAAGATTGTCCGAGTCTCCAAACCAGACCTCAAGATTTTTGTCGGTGAATCAATTACTGGAAATGACGTTATCTCCCAATCGCAAACTTTTAACGACGCTATTGGTATTGATGGTTCGATCTTGACAAAGAGTGACATTGATGAAAAAGGCGGAGCCATACTTTCTGTTAGCTATGTTACCAAAAAACCAATATATTACTTGGGTATCGGACAAGGCTATGATGATTTGGAAATATTTAATCCAAGGAAGGTATTGGAAAAACTAGGATTGTGATATCAATTCTTCATGAACATTTAATCAAATAAGAACCACATTTCCAGCAACAACTTTCTTCAGTCCTGGCCTTCCTGCTCCATCAAGAAGCGCATCAAGAGACCCCTCATCATCTTCAGCCCCAATTATACCTTCTTTTTTAAAGAAATAAAAATAGCTCCCAACATCTCCCCCTGCTCCCGAAGCAATTACATTAGCCTTTAACCCTACAGCAGTTTCCATTAGCTCATCTTTAGTTCTAAAACGATAAAACCTTCCTTCAGCAACCATAAAAGGTATTCTGTCTTTTAACTCAAATGCCTTTAACCTCACCACAGGGTGTTTATTGCCTAATCTGTAAAAAAAATCTCTGTCAAAATACCCAACAATCATAAAATAAAATCAAAAACAAAGTTCTTAAAGATATCTAAAACGTCTGTTGCAGAGCAAGGAATAAATTAGCGATTAAATATGTTAAGTGACATCCTCCTAGCCGTTTAGGGCTAGGAGGATGTCACGATAATATTTTATATACCAGTATATTTCTGAAATTGAATGACAAGGATTATCAGTGTCGAGAAAGAATTGGAAGCTGTCGAATACGACTTCAATAAGGAGTTTACAGTTCATGAAGCTATACGGAGAACTTGTCCTGGAATCAATATTAAAAATTATTATGGTATTCTTGAAGCTTCGCGAAGATTGGGAAATCCCTACAGAGAAAAGGGAAAAATAGGGGAAAGTTCTAATGTTGTGAGATAGCAAATTTTATTAATATCTTATTTATAGAATTTGGATGGAAGACAGCGGAATTGATCCAATTGCTCTTGCAAAGGCAACTGAAATATGCAAGAATTGCAAGAATGTTGTTATAGGAAAAGGGAATGAGAAAGCAGAAATTCTTTTCATTGGGGAGGCCCCTGGAAGGAATGAAGATGAGCAAGGGCTGCCTTTTATCGGCGTTGCCGGAAAAAATCTTGATAAATTACTTGAGGAAGTAGGTCTTTCTTTGAATGATATTTATATTACAAATATATTGAAGTGCCGCCCTCCTGAAAACAGAAATCCTTTGATTGATGAGATAAAGGCGCATACTCCCTGGCTTATCAAACAGATAAAGGAGATGAAGCCAAAAGTAATATGTTCTTTGGGAAATTATGCTACTAAATTTTTTCTTGCGAATGGCGAGGTTGACAAGATGGATTCTCAACTAGGGATTACAAGTGTTCATGGGAAAGTGAAGATTCTTGATTTTCTTGGCTTGAAGATAAAATTAATACCTTTATTTCATCCTGCAGCAATTATATACAATAGAACTTTGATTGCTGAATGGGACAAGGATATGGAAATTGTCAAAAAAGAAATTGCTCAAAAGAGTTTAATTTAAGATTTGAATTCCTTCAAGGATTTTATTTTAATAAATTTATAATGTGCGTCTTCTGTTTTCTTGCCTTCTATTGATTCTTTTAATGTGTAAACTTTCCCGCCTTCTTTATTGATGTAGAATTTTAGATTCATCTTTGATTTTATTTAATTATCATTTTTCTTTCAATTCAAAAAAGGCTTTTTTGTCCTTGGCTTTTGCTTTTATTTCTTCTATCGCTTTGTCTAGCTTTTGATTGGCTTCCTTGAAATCCCTGCCGATGCATGAAATTGCGAATTGCGAGGAGCCAAGGTAGGAAATTTTTACATCTTTTACATTCAAAATTGATTTTATATCATTTACTCCAGAATCTGAATCAGATCTTAATATAAATTTTTTCTTTGCTTCTTTCGGCTTTTCTTTTTTGTCAGTGAGCATTTTTGAAAGAATAAGAGACTCTTCTTTTTTGAAGAATTGTTCGATTAATTTAATGTCTTCCTTTACTTTTGCTAGAAAATCCTGAATTGTGTAATTTTCTTTTATCTTTGTTATTATTGATTCTGGAGTTTTGGTGACTTGTTTTAACATTGTCTTGAAAGTCTGCTCCTGCTTGTGCTTTTCCATAATTGCCTCTCTTTCGCTTCCAGTTACCCTCCTATAAGTGAGTTCAGTATGATCCGGATATATTTTTAGAACCTTGCAAACTATTTTTTTGTTTGGAACTGCATATTCTCTTATGTTTCTAATTCTTCCTGCAGCTATTTCAGAAAAGACAATGGTTCCCTGCATATTTTCTTCTTCTACATTTACAAATACAGTTGTACCTTCTATTTTTGCAACAGTGCACAAAACTAAATCCCCTGTTTTCAACGCCATAATACTTTTTTCACCAGAGCTCTTAGCCTAGCTTTTCCCCCGCTTGGTCTGCTTATAATGTAATTGCATTTGCTGCATCTTACCGTCATGGAAGGTTTGTTGTATATAGTATATTTTTTTTTGCATCTAGGACATTCTACTTTTAGGAATTTTCCCTTTACCATAAAAATGAATGAAAGAATGAGGTTTTAAATCTTTACAAGTTCAATATCCAGGACTTTTCTTAACTCGGAGATGAACAGGGCTTCTTTCTCTTTGGAAATCAGGCATCCCGCAGCATTTGGATGCCCTCCGACTTCTCCCCCAAGGGGAACAACTACTTGATTGAGGACATCCCGGACATTTCTGCCTTGTTTTCCAGCGATTCTAGCTGAAACCTTTATTTTATCCTGGTCATAGGCAAGGGCAATTATAATGGTGCCCTCTTTGTATATAGGTGAATGAGATAATATGGAGGCTACTGTGCCGATTATAGTGTCTTTGACAGAATCTTTTGCATTTATGATGGTATAATTTTCTCCAGATATTTTTTCTGATTCTTCAACGAATCTTAATGCAGAAACGAGATGCTGCCTGTATTCTACATATATTTTTTCTGCTCTTTCTTTGCATGATTTATTGCCAAGGCAAAAACCAAGGGCTACTGAAGAATGATTCATTCTTGAGCAGGCATTTATCAATGCAGATAATTCTCTGGCATCTTCCATTCTATTAAAGAATTTTATTAGATATATGTTTCCAAGCATCTTTTCCGAATCTTGTATTGAATGGATTTTCAACATTATGGCTGTTATTAATCTGGACATTTCTTCTTCCGTAAGCTCGTATAATGCTTTGTATGTGCTGCCAGTTTTGATTATGTTAGAATCTCTTAGAAGTTCTAGGGCGCCGCGATAGGAGCCAGTAACCCCTGGAATATATGGGTTTGATGAGTATTCCAAGGCTTTGTCTAATGGTCTTGTAGAAGGATAAATCAATGGACCCTTTCTAATTAATGTTTCTGCATCTCTGAGAATTTCATTGTATGTTTTTCCTATATTTTTTTCTAGGATATCACCAATCATCCCTATGATTGCAAGACTGGCAAGATCCAGGTTTTCCCGAGAAATGGTCTTTGCAAATAAATAGCATATCCCGGCTGAGGAGATCATTTCTCTTTTTTGTAACAAGGGATTAATTATTGTGGTGTTTTCTGGAATATTTTGTGTTATTTCATGATGGTCCAAAATAAATATTTTTGTTTTCTTTTCTTTTAAATATTCCAAGCTATTCGAGGCGAGGTCAAGAAAGATAAGAATATGGTCCTCTGGAAGATTTTTTATGAAATCTTCTTCTAATCCCTTGACTATTTGCATGGAAAAATGTTTATGCCATCTTTGCAATGCCTTTGAGAAAATGGCTGCCGAGGTGATGCCATCAGCATCATAATGGCTTATTACTTTAATAGGCTTTTCTTTGCTTAGATTATCCAAGCTTTCAATGGCTGTTTTAATTGCATTTAACATTTTCACCTTCTTTTTTACTTTGAAGTAAAATTTAGTTAGCTTAAAAAGATTTAGTTACTCTGTAGAGTTACAAAATTCGCTGTTTAATTTTGCATTATGGCTTTGGCTACTTCTTCCTTGTGCATTATCCAAGAATTTTTCATCAAAGATTTTTTTGCCTTTTTATCATGCTTATGCTTTTCTATATGAGAATTCAGTCCTGAAATTTTATTTTTTACTCTTTCTTCTTCTGCCTTTATTGTTATTTTATTTTCTTTAACTATTTCAGATATCCTCTTTCCGAGTAATTTCGATTTTGGAATTCCATGTTGGTCTCTTAAAATAATTCCTATCTTAGAATAGGTTTTCCCTTGTTTAGCGAATTCGATTATTGTTTTTTCTAATTCTACAGGTTTTGTTTTCAGCCAGCCTGGTTTTTCTAGTTTTTCCGTCTCATTCATAGACGTATCTTGAAAAGGGACATTAAAAAGCTTGCGGTTTGCGGCTTGCAATTTTTTTGCGTTCAGTATCTCTGATGAGTTTTAGTCACTAATTAATGGAAAGACATATTTGACAAAAAATTCATATATTCTGGCGATTTTTATTATCATTATTATCTTAACAAGAACCTTTTAACTTCTATTTATCTCTCGTTTATCATAATTTCAGGTCTATCGGAGATACTAGCGTTATAGTAAGCTTTTTAAACTATCTTTTGTCTCTTGAATTACTTTAAGTTTTGATAAAGCAATAGCACACCCTTTTCTGGCCAAGGGAAGGTTAGCTAATTTGGCCAATTAACATGAAACAACAAAAATTAAGAATTTTTGGGCTTCATAGCTCTGGAGAACAATCGCTATGAAGTTACCGAAAGAAACCAAAAGATATTGTCCTTATTGTAGAAAACATACTATACAAACGATAGCTACTGCTAAGCAGAAATCCAGATCTTCTTCTCATCCATTATCAAGAGGTTCACCAACGAGAATCAAATTAAGGAGCTTACAGGGAATTGGAAATTGGGGGAAGAGAAGCAAGAAAGGAACAAAAGACTGGAAAATGAAGGCGAAAATTACAAAGAGAATTAGTTTATTATATAAATGCAAGGTGTGTGGAAAAATGAAAGGGCTTAGAAGCGCAATAAGATCATCAAGAATTGAAATAGGGGAGAAAATATCAAAGTAAAATGGCAACTGAACAAGTAAAAGCAAAGAAAAATGTAAAGAAACAGTTTTTTGATGTGAAATCAGGTCTCACAAATGCAAAGATGCAGCTTTATGGAACAACAATAGAAGAGTTGAATGGAAAGATAATCAAACTTGATTTGACCAGGAATTTAAGGGGAAAGAGCTTAGAATTAAAATTAAGGGTTAAAGTTGAGAATAATGCTCTCGTCGGAGAACCTATTTCATTATCTCTTACAGGTTCTTATATAAGAAGAATGATTAGAACAGGAACAGATTATATTGAGGACTCTTTTGAAACAGAATCAAGAGATGGGAAGGCAAGAATAAAACCATTCATGATAACCAGAAATAAAGTTTCAAGAGCTATAAGAAATTCTATAAGAGTTGAAGCAAAAAAATTCTTAGACGGATATGCAAAAGCAAGAACCACAAAAGAAATCTTTGGAGATATAATGTCCAATAAGGTGCAGAAAGAACTTTCTCTTAAGTTAAAAAAGGTTTATCCCCTGGCTTTGTGCGAGATAAGAGTTTTTGAAATTATTTAACTTATACATCTTATTCTTTGCCTGTTGTTATTTAGTATAATAAAGCTTTAATATTGCAAATTAATTAAGTATGCATGGAATTTGGAGAGAAATGCCCTAAATGTCATGGGACGAAGAGAATAAAACAAGCAGATGGAACTATTAGGCCGTGCTGGGATTGCTTGATGAGGGGAGAAATGGACCAGCATAGCAAGAATGTTAAGGATTCAGGTATACAGATATAATTAAATATATTTTGAAAACTCAATAAATTCTTTTCCTTTAATCATTCTAATAGATTCATAGAATTTTATGGTTTTTTTATTAAATAAAGCAGCCATGAGATATATTTTCTTAGCACCCTTCTTTTTCACTATTTTTTTAAATTTATTAATAAGTTTTTTTCTATACCTTTTCTTCACATTTCTTTTTTTACAACAAGTGCATCAATCCAGTAATGATTATCTCTCATTGGTTCTCCACTGATAAACCCTGCGATTTTACCATTTTCTTCTGCTAAAACCAGATCCCCCTTAACAATATATTCTTTTAAATATCTCTTGGCCATTTTATCTGAACTTTTATATAAATAATGAAGTTCTGGAACTTTTCCTATCTTGATGCATTCATTTAAATCCGCGATTTTTCCTCTTCTTATTTTCATTTTATGAATAGCCCCGCCCGGATTCGAACCGGGGTCTCGACCGCCAAAGGGTCGAATCCTAGACCGCTAGACTACAGGGCTAAATTCCACATCTTTATTTTGTTAAGGTGCTTAGAGTTGTGAAAACCTACTTCATTTAAAAACTTTCGTAATTCAGGTTCTGTAAAGTTAACGGGTGATGAATAAGCACAGAAAAGCTTAAATATATGAGATATCTATAAGATATATGAAGATAATTAAATTAAATCCAAAAACAGAACTGAACGTAAAGAATATCCGGGGTTTTCTAAAGAGGAAAGTTACTCCATTTGGCACGAGTGCCAAAGTGGATTGCCCTAAAGAACATCTTGGAAAAGATGTTTACCTTGTGATAGTAGAATAAAATTAGAAGAGGATGATAGATTGTTGCACCTACTGCTCCTCTTCCAATTTTGTCCAGAATGGACATGATAATAAGAGTATTCAGCGTTATAAATGTAAAGATTGTAAAAGAAGATTTTGCGAAAAAGGAATATTCGCAAGAATGAGAACCCCAAAAAATATTATTATGAATGCACTATATTTGCGTTCATATACTCTCTCTTTACGAGATGTAAAGAGAGTAATTAAAAAACTAAAATTTTACAAAACGACTCACGTTTCAGTTTACAATTGGATAATGAAATTTTATCCAAAGCTTTCCGAGATTGAAAAGAAAAAACTGATTAATTTCACAGATATTTGGCATGTTGATGAAAAATTTATCAGAGTTAGAAAAAGCAAAGATGACTTTGCTTATTTATGGGTTGTTTCTGATTCGGACAGTAACATCATTGCTGTTCACGTCAGCAATGGAAGAGATGCTGAAAGTGCGAAGATAGTTTTGAGAAAAGCAAGAGAAAGAACCGGATTTAATCCAAGAGTTATTGTTACAGATGGTTTACAGGGATATAAATCTGCAACAAAGATTTTTAGAAGAAATGTTAAACATGTTGTTGCACATTTTGAAAAGAAGGGAGTTGTAATAGATAAAAGAATTTTGTTGTTGAGCAACAACAAAATAGAAAGAATAAACGGATTTTTTGCTCTCTGGCTTCACGTTTGTCGAGGGTTAAAAAGTTTTAAGACAGCAAATATTTGGATTGATTTCTTTGCGATGCACTACAATTATCTCATGCCACACGGAGAGAAAGAAGAAGTCAAGATAGAATGGGAGCAGATTCCTATGATAATTCAGTCAAGGTAAGATATTTTGTTTAGACAAAATATCACCTTTTAATTTAACAGAACCGTAATTCAGACTTTTTGGTTATAGTTATCTCATTGCCTTTCGAGATTTTTGAGCAATTGATATTCATGGAAAGAAGGCTATTTCGTACATCATTGATAAGGGTGAAATTGTAGTTTCTGAAGCTAAATTGAAAAGAATTTTGATTAGTCAATTTGTAAACAGAACCGTCAGTATCATATAATCCGCATAAACAAGCTCTAAGAAATTTTGGATTTGTTTTTACCCAACTTGGAATTGTTGTTTGATTTCTTATTTTATCTCCAGGTTTAAATCCCTTACTTTCTAAAAATTCGACTAATCTTAATCCATATGCTGTAACATTTAGACCATTCTTAAAATTTTGTTTTTTGATGTTGACTTTAACTCCTCCAAATAGTTGTTTTATCAGGGGTTGAACGTAGTTTATTAGATATTCTTTGTCATATCGAGAGTCTCCAACAACTCTTATTTGATAGTTAGCTATTTTGTACTTTTTTATTTTAGTTAGGTTTCCATCTCCGAGCATAATTCCAAAAAATTCTGCCAACTTCACCGATTCTGGTGGTAATTCTATTTTTTTAATATACCTTCCTTGAGAATTTTTGCCCCCTTTTGATCTTCCCCAATTTTCATCTTTTTTATCGATGATGAATTTTTTATATTTTTATTTTAGGATAAATTTTTGAAATAGGTCTTCTGGCATGAGAACATTATCATAGTAAAATCCTGTCAACTTACCTGGTTTTATGTTTAATCTTTTCGCTAGCTTTGGAAAGCTAAGGTTTAAAGTATTTTTTTCTTTGTCGATTAATTCTCTTTGTTTCTTTTTTTTTTGGATACTAATCTCACGATTAAATGAAGATGAAGAAATATATAAATCTACTGATTGACCAGCTATACTATTGTTCAATAAGCTCGTTTGTATCTTCCTCGTTTTTCAACGGCTTCCAATCTTTTCAGAGTCAATTTATGGTCTTTTGATTGTTTGTATCCTTCTAGGATTGCTTTGAAAAATTCATTGTAATGATCAAAATGTTTTGCTTCTAAAGCTTGTTTTATTAAATGCAAATCTACTGCACGGTCTTCTATCTTTGAAGATTCAAATGAAAGGCCAAAATCAATAAAATAAACTTTATCATTTGAATAAATCATATTTGATGTTGTCAAATCTCCGTGGACAATATTATTATCGTGGAGTTTTGCAATGTTTTCCCCTATTTTTTTGCATACTTCATCAGCATTTTTTAATTTACCCAAATTATCTGAGAGTTTTTTACCATTGATGAATTCCATTTCTATTTTTTCTTTGTCATCGGACTTTATCAGTTTTGGAACTGGAATTAACTTTGAAGTTTTGATTAAGAGGCGAGATTCTTTCTTTGTTCTTTGCTTTCTCAATCTCTCATCAATGATTGGAAGTCTATAGGATTTTTTTATTCTGTCTTTGATTAAGTTTTTTCCTTGTTTTATTAGAATGGCTTCTGCTCCCCTGTCTATTATTTGTTTCATGTTGATTTTAGAATTTCATCTTCCGGCCGAATTTTCTGGCTAGCTTCATCATTGTTTTTTGGTCAAGGCCTTTTTCCGCGATTGTTGACTGAGACTTTATAAGTTCATTGAGCATTTTATATTGTTTTAGAAGCATTCTTATATCTGATGTGTGGGTGCCTGAGCCTTTGGCTATTCTTGCCATTCTTGAAGTTTCTTTTTCCAATAATTCAGGATTTTCTTTTTCTTCTTTTGTTATTGATTTGATTGCGGCTTTCCAGTGTTTTACTTTTTCTTGTTGTAATTCTAATTGTTCTTGTGGAATTTTGTCTTTGACATTTCCAAGACCAGGGACCATACCGAGAAGCTTGTCAAATGAACCCATCTCAGACATTGAGTCTAGTTGTTCGGAGAAGGTATCTAAGGTGAACTTGCCTTCTTCTAAGGCTTTTTGCGTCTTTTCCATTTTGTCTTTGTCAACAACTGAATGAATTTTTTCTATCAGTGCTTTTAAATCACCCATGCCCAGAAGTCTTGATAAAAATGATTCAGGGTCAAATGTTTCAAGGTCAGCAGATTTTTCACCAACGCCAAGAAAAACAACAGGGGCCCTGACTTCTGCACAAGCAGTGAGAGCACCACCTGCTTTTGCAGTGCTGTCCATTCTTGTTATTATGGCTCCTGTAATATTGCATGATTCCTTGAAAGCTTGGGCTTGTTTTTTCGCAGCTTGACCGACATCAGCAGCCATTACAAGAAAAGTTTCTGTTGGTTTTGTTAATTTCGAGATGTCTTTTATTTCTTTGATTAAATCTTTGCTTAATGCGTCTCTTCCTGCGCTGTCTATTAGAACAAGGTCATAATCTTTTAATTCATCCCTATATTGATTCCATATTTTTATGGGATTTTTTTCTTCTTTGTTTATAAAACATTTAATGTTTAATTTATCACATAATTGTTTTAGTTGCTCTGGTGCCGCAGGTCTATGGACATCGAGGCCAATTGCGCAGACTTTACTTCCTCTTTTTGCGTAGTAAGATGCTATTTTTGAGATTGTTGTTGTTTTTCCTTGTCCGTAAAGCCCAACAAAAAGAAAAGTATTCTTTTTTTGAAGTTTGATCTCTCTTGATTGACCTAGAATTGAGATTAATTCATCATGAAGGAGCTTGATTATGTGCTCCTTCTTTTCTATTCCTTTTATTCTTTCACCCAAGGCTGCCTGCTTGATTTTTTTAGTTAATTCAAGGACGAGGGAGACATTTACATCTGCTTCTATTAATGCTCTCTGAAGGTCTTTAACAATGCTATCAACAAGGTTTTTATCCAAAAAGATGGCATTAGCTATCTTATCTGTTGTTTTCTTTAATACATTTGACAGCTTTTCTAACATGATAAATAAAGGTTTAAGGAAGGTTAATAAAGTTGTGGTTTTTGTGTTTTAAATGGTTGCCCAAAGCTGGAAGATTGAAACTGCACGCGATTTTATTGCCCTTGGAAGCTGGATTTTTTATGCACTTGTTATTGGAAG
This sequence comes from Candidatus Pacearchaeota archaeon, assembly GCA_018303825.1. GTDB lineage: Archaea > Nanobdellota > Nanobdellia > Pacearchaeales > GW2011-AR1 > JAGVXK01. The sequence continues at coordinate 36,640 of JAGVXK010000018.1, read as the reverse complement.
GGCTTTGATTGGACCTTACTGGGAGTTCGTTTATCAACTTTTGATTGCTGGAATAATTTTGCTGATTTTAGGACTTGTTTACAGGAAATATAACAGTTATTTAGCAAGGGGACTTGTTCTTGTTGTTTTTACCATTTTGTTTTATGATAGTTTAATTTATACCTATTTTGCTTCTGTAGTACTAATAGGGCTTGTAGTTTGTTCATATTATCTAGATAAAGGCTGGAAGAAAGGAGCAATTGGTATTCTTATAGGTGTATTGGCAAGTGTAATTGCTTACTTTTCAGTTAGTATGTTCACATGAAAAGTTTATTAATATGTAACTTTAAAGTTTAGGATGGTCGAAGTATCAGCTGGACTGCTAATGTATTACATCGATAGCGGAAAGATAAAGGTTTTCTTAGCTCATCCCGGAGGACCATATTGGAAGAATAAAGACCATTATGGGATTCCAAAAGGAGGAGTGGAAATAGATGGAAAAGGAGATAATGAAAAGCTGTTGGAAACAACTTTAAGAGAATTTAAGGAAGAAACAGGAATGGAAATGAATACTAAGAAAGAAAATCTGATTGATATTGGGAGCGTGAGAAGGAAGAGTGGGAAGATAGTGCATGTATGGGCTTTTCAGGGAACTGGAAAGGAGAAGTTTGTCAAAAGCAATGAATTTGAGATGGAATGGGCAAAAAATATATTTGCAAAAACAAAAGCAGTTCACGATAAAGACAATAAACCTATGGAATATAAAAATCCAGAAGAGCTAGGAAAAGCTGTCCAATCTTGGTTAATCTCATTTTTAAAAGAAGGTCCTGTGATTGCCTTTGTCCTTGAGGGACCTCACGCAATTGAAATAGCCAGAAAGCTTCTAGGCCATACTGAACCAAGACAAGCCATCCCTGGAACCATAAGAGGAGATTTTATCTCTGTTGAAAGTTATGCTGTAGCAGACAAAAAGAAAAGAGTCATAAGAAACCTTGTGCACGCCTCTGATAATAGAGAAACAACAGAAAAAGAAATTGCCCTCTGGTTTAATAAAGAGGAACTTCATTCATATAAGAAAGAGCTTGAACGTCACTTCTAATAATTTATTAACCCTTTAATTTTAATTCTGATATGCGTCCATAGCTCAATTAGATAGAGCATTTCCTTGCGGAGGAAAAGGTTCGAGGTGCAATTCCTCGTGGACGCGTTGACTTTCAAAGTTAAGAGTGATGTTCAATTCATTATAGCAGCATGTATCGCAAAGGAAAAAATCTTTAAAGACCAAAATCTCTAAACTAGAATGCAAAAAAGGTTGTTAATCATTAACAGGGTTAATCTTGTTTTTGATTGTTTTAACTCTTTTTTTCTATAATGGCACCTTTAACAGATTAACTGGAAAAGTCTCTTCCGAAATTTCAGGCATAGGTCCAAGTGCAGTAGAACAAGCATGTATGATGTCTTGTGTCAGCGTTGGATGTGATAGCAATGATATGGCATGCAAGGAAGCTAATGGCAATAAATGCCAGCAGCAGTGCAACGTAGTCAAACCTGAGCAGACATCTGAAGAAAGCTGTGTTGAAACTTGCGTACAAAAAGGATGCGGAGAGTTTGATTTCCCCTGCCAGCAAAAAAATCAAGCTATATGCGATAAAGAATGCGGGATGATAAAAGAGCCTAAAGCAAAATCTGAAGAAGAACAATGCATTAGAGACTGTGTTAATTCCAAAAGTCCGGGATTAATCTGCCAAGCAGGAGAGGGCAGAAAAAAAGGAAATGAAATATGCCAAAGCTGTGCTAAGTCATGCAAATACTTATACGCGGGGCCTTGTTTAACAGAAATAAAACTTGAGGAGGCAAAAAGCGCCTGCAATACCTGCGAGCACTGTTATGAAAAACCTATAATGGGAGATTCTGGAGAAGGTTATGAATGTATAGTCAGTATTGAATGTGCTGATGCATCAGCGGAGTTTGGAGACAATCCTGGAACAGGTTCGGGAGTTATTACAGCAAAAATTGGGGATGCCATAGGAAATGTTTTCGAATCAATTGGAAATTTCTTCAGTGGCTTTTTCAATAATGAAGCATCAGAAGAAACATCACAGGAAACACCTCCTGAAAGCCCTCCAGAAAGTTTAACTAATAATTAATAATTTTTTCTAGGTCATAAACAAAATTTATATACCTTATTTTACATATACTGGAAAGGTGATAAATTGAGTTTTGATTTTATTGTTTTGGGCGCAACAGGAATGCAGGGAAAAATAGCTACAAGAGATCTTTTAGAAAGTAATTATTCGGTTCTTTTGTGCGGAAGAGACAAATCTAGAATAGAACATATACTGAAAAAATATAAAAAAACAGCATTTAGATATATCGAAGCTACAAAAATTAACACGATAAGAAAAGCGATAAAATTCTCAAAAGCAAATGTGGTCCTCAACTGTATGGAAGGAGACTGGAATTATCAAGTATTTAAGCTGTGCACAAAACTGAAAGTAAATTGCATTGATCTTGGTTCTGAAATTCCAATGACAAAAAAGCAATTTTCATTGAATAAAAAAATGAAAAAGAAAAATATTGTTGGCATAACAGGTATAGGCTCTGTTCCTGGAATAGGAAACATAATGCTAAGATATGCTTCAGAGAAATTTGATAAAATAAATGAAATTCATGTAGGTTTCGCCTGGGATTCTAATATAAAAGAATTTGTCGTTCCTTTCTCAATTGAGAGTGTAATTGAAGAATTTACAAGCCCAGCCCCAGTAGTCAAAAACAGGCATTTTGAGTTCAAAACACCACTTAAGACTACTATGAAAGAATATCATCGCACCATTGGAAAGGAAACTGAAATGTATGTAAGACATCCGGAACAATATACTTTTCTGCATTATTTTTCAAATAAAGGATTGAAAAACATTAAATTCTATGCAGGATTCCCGGAACATTCCTTTAGAATGATAGTAGATTTGATAAAACTGGGATTTGCTGACAAAGAAGAAATCAATTTTAATGGAAATAAAATAAAGCCGATAAACTTTTTAACTCAAATGCTAAAAAGAATAAAATATCCTAAAGGATACAAAGAAAAAGAAAATCTTTGGGTAAGAATATATGGAACAAAAAATGGAAAAAAGAAATTTATCCAAATGGAAAGCATTGTTCCAACATTGCACCATTGGGAAAGCGCAGGTTGTAATATAGATACTGGAATGCCCGCAAGTATTCTTGCACAATTAGTGAAAAAGGGAGACATAACTGAAAAGGGTGCTTTTTCCCCAGAAATAGGAATCCCGCCAGAAATATTTTTCAAAGAACTTAAAAAAAGAAATATAAAAATATTTGAAAACTCAAAGAGAATTAATTAAATTATAAATTTATTTTCCACTTCCGGCATAAATGATCTCTCTGACCTTCCTTCTTCTCTCCAAATCCTTCGGACTTGGAGGCAATGCATATAACAATTTGCATTTGAGACATTGTTCAAAATGAATTTCATGCTGCATGGCTGCCTCTCGATATCTTATAAACCCTGGATTTAAATCCATTCCTCCAACATAACTGCTTTCAAAACAACTCATTTTAGCTTCCCTCAAAGGTTTACCATCATGCCAGCAGTTATCAATATGCCATCTGGCTTTCAATAAAACTGGAAATTCACTCCATTCTAAACCCATTAATTTTCTTTTTGAAGCTTGTTGAGAAGTTTCATTCATCTTTATTTGAGAAACTCTTTCGTAAAGTATACTTTGCCTTCTAGCCGCTTCCTCTTTCCATTTCGTTATTCGTTCTAAAGTTGGCATTATTCCTCTTCGTCTTTCAAACCTTTTTCTGTTAGCCAAAACTGGCACTCATTTTCAGGAAGATTAGGAGAATCAATCATTTTTGCTACTCTTGAACCTTGCTTGCCCCTTCTTAAATATACCCTATATGTTGAGGCGTGCCCTAAAATGTTGCCCCCGACAGGAGTTGTGGGGTCTCCAAACATCATTGCAGGATTTGCCATTACCTGATTTGTAACATAAATCGCAAGATTATACTGCTCTGCCAGCTTCATCAAACTATGTAAATACTTGTTCAATTTATGCTGTCTGTCTGCCAGCTGTCCTCTTCCTGTGAATTCTGCTCTGAAATGCGCAGTTAAAGAGTCTATAATAACCAACTTAATAGGTTCCCCATCCCTTATTAACTCTCCTACTTTATCCAATAATAAAATCTGATGGTCTGAATTAAATGCCCTCGCAACCAGAATATTTTTTAGCACTTTTTCAGAATTTGCCCCTATTCCTTCTGCAATCTGCCTTATTCTGCTCGGCCTGAATGTTCCTTCCGTATCGATAAATACTGCTTTTCCATTTGCCCCCCCTTGTTCTTTTGGCAGCTGGACGTTCACAGCCAGGCATAAACCCAGCTGTGTCTTTCCACTACCATATGCACCATACGCCTCAGTTATCGCTTTTGTTTCTATCCCTTTTCCTCCCAGAAGATTGTTCAAATTAACACTTCCAGTTGTAACATTATTTACATTTTCCCTGTTTTTTGCAAATTCATCTCCAGAAACAAATCCAAGTTTAAGCATATTTCTAGCTGCCTGAATTGCCTTTCTGGCAACAGCCTCTCCTACCCCGGCTGTATCTGCCAAAACCGCCGGACTCATTACAGCCAAGCCCATTAAATCATAAACTCCTGCATTTTCAAGCTTCGCAGCAATGCCGGGGCCTATTCCAGGAACATCTGTAAGGCCCACCTCCTCTTTTTTACCTTCTTTTCTCTTTTCCTCTTTGTCTTCTTCCTCTTTAGCCATTCCAATTTCACAATGTCTTCATTTATAAAGATTATACTACTCAAAAATACACTTCTAAAAAGATATTATTTTAATAAAACAAAATATTATAAATTAGAAAATAATATTATTTATATGAAAAAGGCGTCAATAATGCACTTAGAAGAATTCGTAGGATACATAGATGCCCCTTGTAATGAACCTTTAGCGAGATTTGAGTCTGCTTCAATTATTGAACTTATGCAAAAGGAAGAAAAATATGAATTACGGCTAAATTCTGAAACTTCTCATAGAAAAAACTACAAGGCTGAGAGATAATTACAAAAACCAATTGATTATCATTGCAACATCAATAACGCAAAATATTACGAAGATTAAATACTCTATACTCCCTCCAGTTCTTACTTTTCCATTTACGGTTGCACCCCAGGGCCAGAAAGGCCTTATCCCATCAACTGTAAAACTATCAACAAACAAATGTATTCCATACCCTAAAAAGAAAGGAAATGCCAAAGGCGGATATATTATGGCAAAAATAACTGAAATGATAAGGCATAGTGTAAAACTGTGTATTACTCCCCTGTGTTTTGTCACCCATTGCAAAAATCTAAAGATTCTATTCTTTCCAACTGTGGAAAATGCACTGTCAATGTCTGGAAGTATTGAAGCTATTAAAATAACTGGCAAAAAGATAAATTCATAATTGACATGCGGAAGAAACAAAGCCAAAAGAAAAACCCCTATCGCCAAATGTGTTTTCATTAACATCTTTTCACCTTGTGAACCCTACTTTTCTTATGTTTTTTAAATATAATTAACATTTTTACCTCGGTAAAAACCTTATCCTCTCCAAGGTCTTTGTTCTAGTTGCTCCAACAACCCTTATCTTGCCTAAGACTTCCCAAGCCCTATTTCTAAGAACTTTCATTAACATTCCCAAAGAAAGAAAACATTAAATTTAAACTTATTGCTTAGCCTGCAGCTCTTTAATCAGCTCATCTGCAGAAACACCTTCCACTTTTTCTATGCTGAACTCTGCATTATTAAACATAGTATTTGTCCGTACATTTCCCGAGAATATTTTTTCTTCTCCTAAAAGAGAATTTTTATTTTCTGCAAACTTTTCCAATGAAAATATCTGCTCATCGTCCAAGCCAAGAAGGTTAATATTTTCCCCAACTATGACAGATCTTATTGTCTCTGTTCCGTCATCTAAGATTATGTTCATTATTGCTCTTTTAATAGGATTTATCTTGCCGTGCACGCTGCATTCTCCCTCATTGGCTTTCCTTCTGCATTCAGGGCATATTTCAAAATAATGAGGGTCAAACACCTGGACAATATATGCCCTCGTTTTCAGGCTCTCCCCGACCTTAGTTTCTATTAATTTTTTCTGATTGAACATCTTCTTCGTCACAACATTTCCAACTTCTTGTTTGCTCTGTTTTATATCTGAAAATGAACTCAAATGTAATTCCCCGTTTCTGACATTTCCATTTGATATTTCAACTATGTCTCCTGTCTTTAACTTTCCAGTTTCAATTAAATTAATATGATTTGTATCCCATAAAACTACCTTTACATTTGAACTCTCGTCCGCAACAAGCAAATTAACAACCTTCCCCTGCCGGTTGTTTTTATTAAACTCCCTGACCGGAGAAACATCTATTATCTTTCCCAATATATTCGCCCTTTTCATTCCCTGAACCAATTCAGAGATTTTCATTTTTTCCTTGTCAAAATTAATCCCCAATTCAGCTGCAACTATCTGCGCTGCTCCCTCTTTGCTTACCAATCCGGATAACTTTGCTCTTTTTGCCTCCACCCTTCTCTCAATCTCATCACTATTCAGTTTTGCATATTCAGAAATCTTAGCAATCAGTTGCCCATAGTTGTTCATCCAATGTCTAAAAAACGCCTCTTTAAAAGTATTTTGATACCTCAAAGATATGTTCGATAAACATATTTCAAAAACCTTTAAATACCCATTAATATTAATTTAGATAACTTATTGTATTGAAAGGAGGTTATTAAAAATGAACACAATTGATTGGGTAGCAAGAATACTAGTCATAATTGGTGCGCTTAACTGGGGAATCGGAGCATTCAACGATGGAGGGGGAGTTTTAGGTGGTTTAGGAATCGTAACAACAATTATCTATGCACTAGTTGGATTGGCAGGCATCTGGGAGCTAATTGCCCTATTCAAGAAGTAAAATTCCATAATTTATCTTTTTAATTTTTAACTTTATTTTTTTGCTAGGAGAGTTTTTACTAATTAGGTTTATAAACCTAAAAAATCAATTCAGCCTATGGCTGCAGTGGTCTCTATAATAGTAAAATTGATGCCTGAATCCCCTAGTTCTGACTTGGAAACCATAAAAACGGAGGCAAAATCAAGATTGGAAAAAGAGGAAGCAAAAAATCTTTCATTCGAAGAAAAGCCAATTGCCTTTGGACTTAAAGCATTATATATCAAATTCGCCTTGGATGAGCAAAAAGGCACTGACACGATTGAATCAATATTGTCAACAATCAAAGAAGTCTCATCGGTCACAATTGAAGACTACCGCAGAGCCTTCGGATAATTATCATTCTGATTAAATCAAAGTAATGACCATCTCCTAGTAACCTATATAAAACCCACATTTCTATGAATAAAATGGCACTAACACCCGAACAGATAGAAGAACTGAAAGAACAGCTCAGAGAGCAGGTTAAAGATCTTCCACAACAGCAAAAAGAAGCTGCACTAAACCAAATTGCCTCTCTTTCTCCGCAAGCATTGGAAGCCATGATAAAACAGCAGCAGGAAAAATCTGGAAACACAAATAAACCACAGAAGGGAGTTTTTCGTTCAATCGTCGACGGAGATATCAAGGCATATGTCATTGCGGAAAACAAAGATGCCCTGGCTGTTCTGGACATTAAGCCAGTTTCAAATGCTCATATTGTCATCATTCCAAAAAAACCAGTAACTGAAGCAAAATCTCTTCCCAATTCGTGCTTTAACCTTTCCAAGAAGATAGCAAAAAGAATATCAAAAAAATTAGAGGCGAAATCATCTGAAATCCAGACAGAATACAAATTCGGAGAGATGATAATAAATGTCATTCCTATTTATGATAAATCCCTAAATCTTCTATCTCCAAGAACAGATGCAAATGAAAAGCAACTCCAAGAACTAGAGCAGAAATTAAAAATAGTAAAAAAAAGAATAAAAAAAATTAAAATCGGGAAAAAAGCAAAATCAGAAGGTCTGACTTTAAAACTAGAGAGAAGAATACCATAACTAACAAAGCAAAAAACACGGCAGGAACAAAAGGAATTCCTGTCTTGACATAAACCTCCTTTTTAGCCTTCCTCAACATTTGAATATCTTTTAATGTAAGTCCATGAACTGTATTTTTAACAATATATCCATTCAATTTTATATCCTGCAATATCCAGTCGCCTTCTGTTAATTTGTCTGGTTTTATTTTAATTATCATTCCTTTATCTAAGGCCTTCAAATAAACATATAAAATAGAAATAAGAACAAAAAATACCGCAACTCCCACTCCCAACCCCCCCGAGTTAAAAACCCCTATGAAAAACCCTAAAAGAATGGCAAAAGTAGCTATAATTAGAAGAAATCTCCAATATCTTTTAAATAATAAAGAAAATTCTTTCTTGAATATCTTCCTGTTCTTAAATGCAAGAACAATGCTATAAATCAAAGTATAAACTGCTCCGATAAAAAACAAGATTATTAGAAACTCCAATAAAACAAAGAGAACGCCAGAATAGCTCTTGAAAGGCAGTATAACCCCTACTCCAGCCAATAATTTTACGTCCCCCCCTCCAAATGCCTTAGAATAGTAGAATATTGAACCAACTATGTAAAACACAATCAATCCAACTAATCCAAAAACGAAAAAGTTCATATCTTTTATGTAAAGCGAGTAAAGGGCCCTATAGGCAAGGGCAAAAGCAATCAAAGACAAATTAAGCCAATTAGCCACTTCTTTTTTCTTTAAATCCTGAACAACAGCAAACAGTGCATAAACTAATACTAATGCAAACAAGAAATAATACTCATTCATTTCTCACCCTTATTCTCAGTTGAATTAATATTATTAACATTACTAGTTCTGAACCGTCCGCCTCTTTTAAATTTGTTAAACCTGGACTTAGCCCTTTTATCATTCTTATTCTTCCTTCTTTCAGAAAACCCGTAATCCATTAATAGAAAAGAAAAAACACCTTTAAATAATTAATGAATAACAAAAAATAAAACTAAATTAAACTACAAGTTTGCAACAAACAGAACCCGTAGGTTTATTATCTGCACCGAGCATAGAATAGATTACTGTCCCTTTAAGAGTAGTGCATTCGGTAGCAAGCTTCTGAGCACCACCAAACTGCTCACAAGTAGAACCTCCCAGTTTAGGATCCTTTACACAAACTTCCAACCCAACAATAGTAATTCCATTGACCATAATCCCTGTCTTCTTTAAAGCAAGACAGTTATTGGCGAGGTCCTTGCTTAATCCGAGGCACACAAGACTCTTATCCAGCTTATTAATAGAACGGAGATAATCGCATGTAACATACTGATCCTTTCCATCAAGATTGACATACTTCAATTCAGAGCAGAAACTGTCTGTTGCCTGCGAATCAGCAGAAAGTGCACATCCAGAAACTACGGAATCTAATGTGGTGCCGCCCTTAAAGTTGAAAACTTTTGCGAGAAACTCTCTCCCGCTGGAAGTAAGAGCATAAGCTGCGAAGATGAGAATCAATACCAATAAGACTATACTTATAATCATTCCAAGGCTAGTGCCTCCGCCGCCTTCCTGTCCTCTTTTATTAAGCATGTTTCTTAAAGCAAATACTTATTTATAAACCTTTTGCGTTAGCAACCTTGACTTTCTTAAGATTTTCTAAATCTTATTATAAACCTTTTTGCGAAAGCAAAAACCTTAACTTCCTCGAGGTCTTTCCAAAAACGCTTACAAACCTTTTTGCCACCAGTGCTAAGCCTATAACTTTACGCTAATCTCTATCTTTCTTAACTGGTTGTCTATGTAAAACTTCTTCTTTGTATTGAATAAAGCAGTTTTAACATTATCTTTTACATCTATTGAAACATCGAAATTGCCCAATCTTTCAGATAAACAATATCTTATTTTATCATTATCAGAATCCTTACATTGATTAACTGCAGAATCAATCTCATCAAAGTCATGCAACCCCATTTCAGTAAGATTTATTTTGACATCTATTTTCGGCTTGTAAATAGAATTAATCAAAACCTTTATCTGCTGATCTTTGACAGATTCAGGAACAATCCTCCAATACCATCTTGATTGCTTGTCTTTGATTGTTATCTCGTCAAAAATAGGAAAGTCTTCCTTAGATATGAAACTAACCATTTCTTTGTCCTTGTTAGCATCTATGTTTTTAACATTTCCATTTTCATCCTTGATTTGAAAGCCAGACACTTCTAATTCATTTCCGGACAGATAATCTTGAGTTTTATCATAATAATCTTTTACTATATTTTCATATCCTTTTGTGAATATCTCAATTTTATACATTTCTTCCTTTTGGTAGCTTTTTTCCAAAAATCTTGGGTCAGCAATGCTTGTATTAATTCTGCTGTAAACCATAAAACTATACAAGGCGGTTATAACCAAAAACAAAGCCATAAAGATGAGAAGAGTCACAGAAACATCTCCCTTCTTGTTCATCCCAATTCTATTAAAACTGCCAAATTTAGCCATTTGCTGCCCCCTCAAACAAACTCACTTTAAGATTATCTTTTGTGAAACTTGTATAAAGTATGTTCTCCTTGCTGTATGTATCTTCTAAATATTTGCATTCGTATTTTGAAACAACAGATGTTCCCAAAGAATTTTTATCATTGCCCGGGCATTTTTTAGTATTCATAAACAATGCATTGTCTAATTCATTATTTTTATAATAACTAACACAAACCACATGGCATTGGGAAGATATGGTATTGAAATAGGAAAGAGTGAAGTCTTTCAAAACCTTAGCTTCTTCTCCCTCCAGGCTTTTCATATTCAAAAGGAAGTCTAACACGGCCGATTTGGCATTATTATAAGAGATCCCAGATACTATAAAATTGTTGAGCTGTCTTTGCAAAGCATAACCACCCGCAGCATATTTCTCAACTTCAATTTGATTTCCGCCACTTCCCACAACTGGAATTTTTTTCGTTCCGGAAAAAATAATAACTGATGTAATAAATAAAATCATTATGAAAAAGATTATTATGAACGCAGTCATCCATGTCATTGTGCTTGCTATCTGCCCTCTTTTGTTAGTTTTGCTATTGTTTTTAATTTTTGTCATTTTCTGCTAAACTTACCCTCCTTCCAAATTGATTGCTTCCAGCGAGAACTTCAAGTCTGAGTGATTTCAATTCATTATTATCATAAAACAAAACATTCTCGCTGCTTTTTACACATCGAGGAAAATAGTCTGCCTTTTTCATCTCCGAAGCAATCGCACAATCAGTCTCAAAAGATTTCAAATCGCTGCTTTTTTCGTAAAATAAATTATCTCCATCGTACAAACTAATCTTAAAATAAAAAACTCCGTCTCCAGTAAATAATTTATCATTTAATCCGCATTTTTTGTATATCGCATCAAAATTATTCATAACTTCCTTATCAAAAAAGTTATCTTTCACAATACAAGAGAATATCCTTTCTGAAAGAACCTGTGCTTCTAAGGTCCTCGCATCAACATTAGCATTATAAAATATCAGAACTCCGGCAACAATTCCCACCCCAATGACAATTAAGACAAAAAACCACCAAATAGCAAGAAGCTTCTCTCCCCCCCTCTTGTTCATTTTATTCACACTAAGCATTTTCCTTTTCTCTCACATTTATTTTCAATATAACTCCTGCAGTTTCAAGATTCACATCATATCCTGAAAAATACTTATAGCTATAACCTCCTCGGCCACTCAAGCTGACAGTTATCGTGCCTTTTTCCTTATCAATTATAATTGCTCTTTTCAATATTTCATCGCTCGTCTCTGCTTTATTTGTGGAAATATATTTCCTAGCAACTTCAATAGCATTAGTCATATCAATTCCTAAATCTGTATTTGTTTTTGCCCCATCTATTAACAGCACGATTTGTTTTGCATAAGTCTGCTCGTAAACCAATGCACCATAGCTGGAATTCAAAATAAATATCATTAAAACCACCATAAATGCGAGATTAAGCAGGAAAAACAGCAAAGTTTCCAGACCAATCATCTCTCCTCTTTTGTTCATTTCCTATCCAATCACTTTCAGGTTATAAATTTACTTATTTTTAATTATTAACTCAATAGATGAAAAATCATAAAATAGCAATAATAAAATTAACCATACTTCTTAACAGAAATACATTTAATTAATTAAGGAATACCTTCTATTATAGAACAATAATTGCTTATTTCACTTACATCGTAATGAACTGTTCTTACAGCAGAGCATCCATTTCTGGCATCTGTTCCAACCGAAACATCCCCGCAATACCCTGCAGTCACTTGTCTGTTTATCGCAACATTTGTCTGCTGTGCAATTCCTACTAAAGCCAATAATCCGCCGCATACCGCAGGACCAACCCATCCTCCTGAAGTGCACAACTTCGCTCCGCTTTTAACAGCTGAAGTGGTGACTCCAGGAGCCAATACAAATGAACTTACTCCTCCAACAAATAATGTCTTTCCAATGTTAGCCGCGCTTCCAAATTGAGTTGGTGCGCTAATCTGCATAAATAAAATAGCAAATGCTCTTGACTGCAAATCTGCATTTTTTCTCTCTTCTGCAATTTGAGCATCTATTTCCTCTTGTGTAAGCTCTTGCACCGGAACATTTTCATCACTAGCAATTAAACTCGTTTTTCCATTTATAGTTGTTCCTTTTGGCAAAGTTATTGTATCGCTAATTTTTACCTTTGAATTTTCTCCAGCAAAAAAGTCTGTGTAAGTAATAGTCTTCCCGGGAATTAAATGCGTGCTCATATACTTATTCAAATCCATATCTCCTAAATTAATTCCAATATTGCTCAATTTCTCCCTATCAAAGGCAATTCTAGAACAGACAACACAAGTAGGATAAACACTCCCTATCCCATATGTGCCAGCAATCCATTGTGAGAATAAATTAACCTTTCCCTGCCCCATTATATTCCAGCATTCAACAATATCCTGCGCAATGAATTGCTGGATTTGTTCAATATCATTAACTTTGACTTTTGTAATTCCTTTCTCATTCCCATAATCACTCTCACAATTTCCCCCGATAAATCCTGCTGTGATGCATATTTTTTCAGCCTTGCATTTCAATGGAGCATATTGCTCTGCCCCGCCCAATGACGGCAAAGTGCCCCTTAAAACAACACTTGTATGACAGGTATCCTTGTCTATCCTCCCAGAGAATCCAAGCTGATAAACCACAAACCAAAGCAGAGCAAGAAAACCTATGATGATAAGTATGATACTTATTATCTGTCCTGTTGTCAATTCCCCTTTTCTATTCATTTTGCTCATCTTTATCATTTTGTTAATTATTCTTCCTTTTTATTTTTATCCAGTCAATCTCTTCAAAAGAAAGTATAAAGCAACAATCAAGACTGCAAATACAATCAGCCATAAAATAATCTTGAAGAAAGTGTCAAAGTGCCCCTCTCCTTTTCTATTTCTCCCAAAACAATCTCTAAAAAAATCAAATATTTTCATGTTATTCGGGCTCTATTGTGTAAACCCCTCCCTTTAGTGAAACTATGATTGCTTTCTTATATTGCATTAAATCATTTACACTTATGGAAATCTTTCTCTCAGACATTCTGACAATAAACTCAATAAGGTCGTTTTGGGACTTTCTAATCTTCTTGAGCACTTCCATGATAGTCAATTCATCGTTGAACTTCGCACTGTTGACATTAGTCTTTCCCTTGACTTCCGTACAGACATGGTTACTTTGACAGCTGTCATAAACACCCCCAACAGGGTCAAGGCTTTGCCCTAAAGTGATAATTAATTTAATCTCTGCCAGCCAATTTGTAAGAATATTATTTTCAAAGAATGCATGAGCTGCGCTCCTCAAATTAGAATTAGCATCTTTTGAATATTTGCAAAAGCAAATGCAATTCGTCCATCCCTTGCTTAGACACTGGCTTGGGAGCTTTGAATCAATAGGCCATCCTGTCAGAATATATCCAGAAGGAGAAAGCAATTGATAGGTAAAGCTTTCTCCTTCTTCAAGAGCATTCATTCTCAAAGCAATATTTTCCGCATTTGTTTTCGCCTGCTCAATTCTTGTTTTTGAATTAAACAAATTATACAACTGAACTGAAAGAATAACCAAAAAAAGAATGCAGACTACCGCAATAATAATCTTCATCACCTCAGGCATAAGAATTCCCTTCTTGTTCATATTTTTATCCTGCAAATATAATTCGGAGTATTATATGCGATAAAAGTATTTTCCAGCTGTTGAAGATAATTTGCAGCAACAATATCCGAAGGATACTCCGTAATCTTTATCAATTTTGCATTTTTATAAACTGACAAAACAGCAACAGTACTGTCAATCCCTTTCGTATATTTAATGTAAAGAAGATTATCCCAATTAGCAGTCCATTGATACCTTTTATTGTCGATTTTAAATCCTGGGCGAACATCCTTCCCATCTATTTTGAATATAATCTCCCTGGTTGCGCCGTCTATTGTCGCAATCACTGCAGCCGCATTACACAGTAAACTATCTCCGGTTAAAGCAGGGACATCGACAGAAACCTCCTTGTCTCTCGTATCAACGCTATATCCGGGAATGTTCCTAATCAGCTCAATAATATTATTTCTGAAAAAAAATATGCCGACAATAACTATAACCAGTAAACCTACAATCAGCCCTAAAATTACCGCATTTCCCGATGATTCTCCCCTCCTATTCATCTTTTTCATTTTTATCATTTTAGCTCCCAAACCTAAATATATTTTTCACAAACTCGATAGCTCCAATTCCCTTTGCCCTCAGATAAATGGAAAGCACGACAAATATAATCAGGACAAGAATGGCTATTACTATCCAGACTACCATCTCTGTGCTAATTTCCCCTTTTTTCTTCATTGAGATTCAAAATCAAATGGATTATTAAATCTATTTATATGTAATTCTATCAACTTAAAAGATAATAAAAATTAAAATACCGATGATAAACTATAAAAATTCGTTAAGCTAACATTATAAAATATCAATGGCAAAATCAGTTATCGCCCCTTGGTTTAATAGAAGTTTATGCGAATAAAACGTATAATTTATAATATCCTTTTTGTTCTAATCTTTGTTTAATAAAGAGGCAATTCATGGAAATAAAACCCAATTCAGCAGAAGACATCTTGAAAAAATATGGAGAAAAGATAGAATCTGAACTGGGCTTGAAAAGAACAAACTCTTCCAGAGATTATGAAAAATTCAAGCAAGAAATGATTCCTAAACTTACAAAATATGAACGCTGGGCGAAATCTCTTGGCGGCATAATAAAGATAAAACCTTCTGAAAAAGACAGAATAAGAACAGAAAAATCCCTAAAAATAGCCCATTTAGATGTAACCGCAAGTCAAGCAATGACTCTTGCGTTGTTATCTTTAATTGTTGTTTTCTTCTTAACCCTCTTGTCTTCCCTGTCTATCTATCTGATAAACCCTGATACAGATATAGGAAATATATTGTTATTTGCCTTCCTAGGAATCATAACCGGAGTATTCATCTTTTACTACGCATATACCCTTCCTCAAAGAATTGCAAATTCCTGGAGATTAAAAGCCTCCTCCCAAATGATTCCTGCAATTTTATACATGGTAGTTTACATGAAGCATACATCTAATTTAGAAAAAGCAATAGAATTTGCTTCAGAACATCTTGAAGGCCCTCTAGCTCTTGATTTCAAAAAAGTATTTTATGATGTAGAAATTGGAAAATTTTCAACAATCAAATCCTCAATGGACAATTACTTAGAAAACTGGAGAGATTATGCTCCCGAATTTATCGAATCTTTCCATTTAATAGAATCCTCTTTGTTCGAGCCAAGTGAGTCAAGAAGAGTCCAAATATTGGAAAAGTCTCTTCAGATAATTCTTGATGGGGTTTATGAAAAGATGTTGAAATATTCCCGTGAAATCCGCTCTCCATTGACAAATATTTATATGTTGGGAATAGTTCTTCCTACTCTTGGTCTTGCTCTTCTTCCTTTGGCATCAACTCTGCTTCAGGGAATTTTAAGATGGCAGCATATATTCTTGATTTTTAACATAATAATTCCATTTTTTGTCTTCTACCTTACTTCAGAAGTCCTGCTAAAAAGACCCGGAGGATATGGTGAAACCTCTGTCTTGGAATTAAATCCAAATTATTATAAGTTTGCCTCAAAAAGACCCTGGTTAATTGCATTCTTAGTTTCATTCCCATTATTAATAATAGGAATAATTCCTTTCGTCTTCCAATCAGGAATTCTATCGGGGTTAGGGCTAGCAAAAGATTACAGTTTCACTCAATTAGGCATTCAGCTTCTTGGTGACACAAAAATGTTTGACTTTAAGTCAGTCGGCACTGGAACAGTGGGTCCATTCGGTCCAATTGCCATGATTCTCGGTCTCTTCATCCCTCTGTCCATAGCATTATTCTTCTCAATTGCTTATAAATTGAAAACCCGTGAATTAATAAAAGCAAGAGATGGAACAGCAAAGCTGGAAGAAGAATTCACAAACTCATTATTTCAGCTTGGCAATAGAATTGGGGATGGAATTCCAGCGGAAATTGCTTTTAGCAAAGTGGCAGAATCTACAACAGGACAAACAACTTCCAGCTTCTTCTCTCTTGTTAATCATAATATTCAAGGCACTGGAATGTCCCTGGAAGAAGCTATATTCAACAGACAAAGAGGCGCTCTTTCATACTATCCATCTTCATTGATTTCAACTTCTATGAAAATCCTGGTTGAATCTGTAAAGAAAGGTCTACAGATTGCAGCAAGATCTTTAATGTCAATATCAGAATACGTGAAGAACATCCAAAAAATAAACCAGAGACTTAGAGATTTGTTAGCAGAGATAGTTTCAGACATGAAATCAAACATGACTTTCCTTGCACCATTGCTCGCTGGAATAATTGTCGGCCTTTCCTCAATGATAGCCACTATTCTAAACAAACTTCAGGCTATTTCCGAGCTTGCTGGAGGCACAAGTGCTGCCGGAGAATTTGGAAATATAGGCAACATCTTGTCAATATTTGACATAACTAAAATGATTCCTCCATACTATGTCCAGGTTTCAATTGGAATCTACCTTATTGAAATAATATTCATCCTTACGGCTGCATTGGTAACAGTAGATTCGGGAAAAGACCCTTTGAGAGAAAAATATGACCTTTCCAGATACCTGAAAAGAGGAATTTATCTTTATCTTGCAACTGCATTAATATCAATCTTAGCCCTGACCTTGCTAGCAGCAATCTCTCTTTCAGGTTTAGTTGGATAGTTATTTAAAATTTCTTAGCCTCGTCCAAAGCCCACTTTCTCCATCGTGGAAAGATTTCCTCGCTTACTGGAAGCCCAAATTCTTTCATTACTTCTTCGCTTATAGAATGAAATGCATTGTTTGAGATAGTGTTAAAAGGAGCTTCCAACATTTCTGGCTTGTTCAGTTTCTCTGCAATATTTATAATTTCCTGCTTTATTTTCCCCCTAAGAATAATATTATCATAAACAGCGTCCCAATTTCCAGCCCATCCCTTGACACTTGCAGCTATAGCCTTTATTATTTCAGAATCTCCATTTATCAGTTCAGGCGTTGGCTCCAATTCATCTTTCTCCACATTATATCTCAACAAGTCAACAAATCCTCTTTCTTCCAATGGATCTTTTTGCCAGTGTTTTCTTACTTCTGTTACCTGCACTACTCTTCTTAATGAATGCAATCCATCGGGAGTCTTTACCGGATTAGCTACAATAATTAAATCAGTCGCTTTAAAGCTTGTGGGCTGAACATTAAGATCGTTAACCACTCTGTCAAACACTCCATAAGGCGAATCTCCGTGTATTGTTCCTGCGACAACATTTGCCAACGCTCCTACTCTCATTGCCTCATACAACGCCTTTGCCTCCTCGCTTCTTACTTCCCCAACTATCAGCGCAGAATCTCCCAGTCTCAAACTTGTTCTTATTCCTTCGCTTGCTTCTACTTCGGTTGTTCCCTGCACAAGAGCAGACCTAACTTTCATCCTTAATATATCGTATCCATTTTTTCTCAAAGAATCAGCAGGAAGTTCAAGAGTGTCTTCAATTAAAATAACCCTGAACTTGGGCATTATTTCGAGCATTAGTGCTCCAAGCAGAGAAGTTTTTCCTGAGCTCCTTGTTCCTGCGACAAGCAAAGTTCTGCTTCCATCAACAAGAAAACTAAATAAACCTGCTGTAAAAGAATTAATCATCTTGTTTTTTATAAATAATGGCAGAGTCCAAGGAGCATCCCTGTGCCTTCTGATTGCGTATGCTAATCCATTCGGAGATAATGGCTCCTTTATTGCGGCAACTCTCGCTCTTGTATTCCCAAACAATAGTTCTGTGTCAAGAACAGGATTCGCCTCATCTAATGGCCTCCCAGATTGCAGTCTTAATTTTGCTGCCCATGAATCAGCATCTTCAAAGCTGGGCACTATGTTAGTTACACATTCATCATATTTTTCATGTCTTACAAAAACATTATTCAGGGCGATAGGAGCATTAAGGACAATGTCCTGCAATTTATTATCCTTCAACAAAACTTCTATCAAACCAAATCCAAGAGTGTGCCTGACAAGAATAGAAGCTAATTTATTCAATTCACGATAATTCAAGCTTATCCCTTTGCTATTAGATAATTCTGTTAACAATCCTTTTGAAACATTCATGAAAACGTTTCTTGTCTTCTCCGGGTCTGTGAATTCCTCCGCCTTGGGCCTATGCTCGACAAGAACATTTCTAGCAAGAGTAAGAAGCATATGCTGCTCCTCTGATAAGGAGTATTCTGGAGGCATAATATGATAAAAATACTTGCCCTCATTCTTTCTCTTTAATATTGTAACAGTTATATTTTCCATATCATCTTCTATTTCATACTGATCAATCAATTCGGCATCTTTGGGTATCTGTGCAACTAATCTTGTGAAGCTAAAATTAGGAAGAATATCATACCTAAAAATTTTTTTATAAATCTCCCTGCTATTGGGAATATACGTTTCATTATTTGCAAGGACATATCTTATTAATTTTGAATTTTCCAAAAGAAGAACAATTCTTTCTAAAAGCCTTACATAATTCATAAAACTTGATTTTCCCATCATACTTTTTTCCATCTGCTCTCTTCCCTCCTTAA
The DNA here is from genome assembly GCA_018303825.1 of Candidatus Pacearchaeota archaeon. Taxonomy (GTDB): domain Archaea; phylum Nanobdellota; class Nanobdellia; order Pacearchaeales; family GW2011-AR1; genus JAGVXK01. Next base: position 17,456 of record JAGVXK010000018.1, on the reverse strand, counting down.
TTCTTCTCTTTAGCTCAAAATAAGAGCCAATTGGGTCTTGCCTTAGCAATGTCAAAAAATAATTAATCTCCTGGTAAATTTGGGGTACATTTCCAAACACGCTCAATTTTTCAGGAGACAATATATTCTCTTGTTTTGTCAGGAAAACATAAATTCCGGCTATCTCTGAAAGCATCAATACTTGCTCAGAGGGATAGTTGTAATTCCTCTGCTGAACAAATACCATCCTGGAGATGTTTGGATTGTCTGCCAGTACGGTTATGACATAATCCATTATCGCGGGGTTATCTGCTATGCTTGGAACAAAGCTGGCTCTAAGATAATTAGCATATAACACCTCTTCCCCCTGTTTCTTTTCAATTTCAAAAGCCCCAACAGGAGCATCCTCTTTAAACACCATTTTCAAGAACAACTATATACCTCGAGTTAAATAAGTTTCTATGATGCCCTAATTCCATATCTTTTGCCGGGAGAATGGATCGGATGTTCTTCTACCTCTCTTCCAAAATCCTCATAATATTCATCCTCCCCCATTAGCATCAAAATCGGCTTTTCTATAAAGCTCTCTCTGTATTCTTTCTCTATGCTCATCATACCTTTTCATAAAATCTTTTAACGTAAAAACCATTAAAAAAAGAGTTAATCTAAACTTAAATAGTTTTGTAACAAAACTATTTTAAACTACCTTTTACTACCATAGACATGGACGACCAGCAGGGATATGACCCTTATCAGGACACTATATTCAGGCTTAAGGATTTTGAGGAAAAGCAAAACCTATTAAAAGACCGCCTGCTCCTAATAGGGAATGCTCTTGTTGATGAAAGAGATAAAAATTTCTCCAGAGTGCAAGAGATAAAAAAAGAGGTCATGGCATTGAAAGAAGACATGTCAAAAATAAAAGATTTCCTTCAAAAGATGTCAGAACAACTGTCGAACTTGGCAAGAAAAGAGGAACTAATGATATTGCAAAGGCAATTTGACCTCTTTAGAACAAAATAGAAAAATAGTAAATAAAAAAAGAAAAATGGCAGACGAAACAAGCAGGGAAGAGCAAGAAATGATAAAATCCGCAATTGGGGAGCCAATAGAGCAGTCTAATGGAGATAGCAATATGCAGCAATCTATAGTAAACCAAGGTCAACCGGAAGAAATTCCCTCTGCACCAATTCCTTATCAAGACCAAGCTCAGCAAGATTATCAGCAATATGGACCACAATCAATGCCTGCTCAGCAGGATTATCAGCAATATGGACAAGATTATGCACAATATCCCTCATATAGCCCAGATACAATAACTGAAATCTCAGAGCAAGTAGTAACTGAAAAACTTGCTCAGATAAGAGATCAATTAGAGAAAGTTATAGATTTTAAGAATATAGTGGATGCAAAAATTGATTTCTTAGATGAAAGGATGAAAAGAATAGAAAAAATCCTGGATAGACTACAGCTTTCAGTATTGCAAAAAGTTGGGGAATATGTGACAAATGTGGAAGATATAAGGAAAGAAGTCATTGAAACCCAGAAGTCATTTAAATCTCTTTTGGACAAGCATCACAAATAATCTCCAACTTCATCCCTAAACCATATCAATTAATATCTTAAAACCGATAATGTCATGAATTATTTTTAGCGCTAATTGAATATTGGGTAATAATCTTCTGATTATTGGATATTATCAGAGTCTGTCTACAAAAGAATTGGAGTATTTCCCGCTATCACTGCAATGATAAACTTTATGAAATAAATTAAATCCCTCTGCCCTTATTCTCAACCCGGAAGATTCCAACAACTTTGCATTTTCTTTTGACAGCGCAAGTTGCGGAGGCTCAAATATTTCAGGATAATAACCAAAACATTTCCTAAATTCTTCCTTTCCAAATTCTATTTCATCCAGAGTCATATTTCCCAAAAGTTCATTATAACTATGATAAACCCCATGCATAATCAGAGTCTTATTTAAATCAAGAATCTCATTGCACCAGCTAATATTATCTGCAATTGATTTATTTTTATAGAGGGGAATTACTGAAAAATATCGGCTTTTTTCCATAATCTCCTTTTCACAATAAATTCCCGGACTGACATCATCTACCTGTCTTGGCAAAACAACCCTTAAAGTCCAAATCAGTAAAAGAAAAAATAAGATAATGATAAAAATAACTTCAGCAGCCCTTATCACTCTTCTCATATAATGTTTTAACTATTTATCAATTTAAACCTTTATCTGTATAAATATATCTAATCGTTTCTTCACCCAAACCATTAATTATCTATGTAACCTCGATGCACAAACATCAACATATTCAAAATATATTTTTAAAAATTAATAAAGAAAACAAGAAAGGTTTAACCTTTCTTTGTAACAACCCAGGCAGCAGCTGCGCTAACTCCAATAAGAAGAATGGCCCCAATTACTGCAGGAGAATAAAGCCAGCCGAAAAACCCAAGCAAGGCAGGATTTCCAGGATTTCCCGAAAGACCAGTATTCCCGGGAATATATGGTCCTATGTATTTAGAAAAGACGAATAATGCTGCTATGATAAATATAATAGCCAAAAGAACAATGAAAGCTATTCCAATTCCCTTGCTGGGAAAATCTTTCTGCCCTATAAATCCGCCAATAGCCATCACCAGAAAAAGCCCAATCACTAAAATTGCAAACCAGGGAATAACAGTCAAAATTAAATTCCTCGGTCCTGCAGCGGCAACAAATATTGCAGCAATTGCGAAAGAAACAAAAATTTCCACCCATAAATTTTCTATCATCTTGGCTTTTTTAATCAAAAACAAGCAGACGAGAAAAACAAGCAAAAAACTAAGCAAAGGAAGTATGTATTCAACTGAAGATAAATCTGCCTGTACCATTTTTCAATTAACTGCCATAATGCGGACCAAAGGAAGGAGTCTTTGGCGTCACATTCGGATTGCTCTCATTCCCAGAAACTGCAACTGCAATAATAACCCCAATTATCAATAGGGCACCAATCAGAAGCCCTCCCCAATCCCCCCACCAGTTAGAACCAAACCAGCTTAAGGCTGAAAATGAATTAAACATTACAAAAATAAATGCAACTCCTCCAAGGGAATAAAGCCCTATCGCCCACCCTCCCCAATGCTCTTTAGGAACAAAAACTGCAGTCAAAATAACAATTACCAATATAACTGCTATCGCAACTGCCGTTCTTGGAAACACTTCTGAAAAGAAGGCAGTGGCCATTCCAAACTTCAAGGACATCAAGCCGATAACCATAGCAATTATTACATGAACTCCCTTATTCTTCCCAAGAATATTTGTCGCAGTAAGAATGCCAAAAACAACTGCAAAAACAAGCAAAAATGTAAGAACATAATCTGCCCCTACTCTATCCCATTGATTGAGCAAATCTACTACGCTGGTAATCGCCATATCATTCATATAAAAACCTTATTTAAATATGTTTCTATAATTTTGTCAATATATTTACCAATAAATAAAATAATCCATAAATCAATTAAAAAACAGAATTTATCAGAATAACCAAGTTAATTACTTCTTCTCACCGCTGCCACCCTCGGCTTTTCCGCCACCCCATATAAGGGCAGCAACAGCCGCAACGATTATGACAACAAATATCACATTAACTAATAATGTGCTTCCTTCCCCTTTAAATGCATCAATTATAAATCCCAAGCTATTTGTATAATACAGAACAGCTATAATTACTGCTAAGGCAGCAAGACCCATTCCAGTATATTTAACTCCTTTATGCAATTCGAATTTTCCGGGCTCATAGAATATTCCAGTCAAAAGAAGGAACACTAATATGATGACCAATGCGACACCTAGAAAGGCGCTCATTTGCGCTATTATCTGGGCGTAATTGCCAAAAGCAACAAGTATCAAGCCAATTGCAAGAGCAACAAGTGCGTCTATCTGCTTCTTCCCCTTTCCGAGAATTTCAGACTTCTGCAGTACTGCAAAGACAATTGTGAACACAAGCAAGAAAGGCAATACCATCTCAACAAAAAAAGGACTTTGTAATAATGTAGCCATATCTTCCTTCAAACTCCATATTATTTAAACCTTTTGCGATAGCTGTATTGTTGCATCTTCGGGTGTTTTGAAAAGGATTAAAAAGTAGTTATTCTTGTTTTTGGGATGAATAAAATTGTAGATATTAAAGAGTTATTTATAGACAATACTGCTGTTTCTGAAATTCAAGCTAAACTTCCCAGATTATTTAGAATCGCAGAAATTGAAAGTTCTAGGGCTGGAAAGATAGGTATGGAAGTTGGTTCTTTAAGAGAGAAAGTAATTGGAGGGTTATTAATCTATAAGTTTGGTGAGGCAAATGTTAATACTGAAATACCTATAACTGAGTCAGAAACAGATGTTATAGTTGCTGGTAAAAATTTGTCTGTAAAAACTATAACTGGAAACGGTGGAGTTAAGGCTGTTTGGACGGTTGATGCAGAAAGTTCTAAGAATTTTATAGATAACTATATTCCAAAATGTGATATTCTCTTAATTAGAATTTGGTGGGGAGAAAATAAAGACAGCTTATTTTTTATCCCATTGAATGTACAAAAAGAGATATTTAACTCATTAGGCAAAGAAAAATATCTTAAAATGCCAAAGGCAGGAACAAATCCAAGAGGTGTTGAATTTAGCAAAGAATCCATACAAAAGATGTTACAGCATCATAAAACATTAAAGATAAAAATAAATTGGATTAAACAAGATATTCCTTATAATGTTTATAAAAGATGGATTGATTTCTGGAAAGAATAGTTTCTAACTTAATTTTGTTTGTTCTATTATTTCCTTTATTCTCTTTTCCGCTAGCTCACAATAGGACTTATCAATATCGTAACCAACGTAGTTTCTTTTTGTTTTTATAGAAGCTATTGCCGTTTGTCCACTTCCAATAAAGGGGTCAAGAATAACATCGCCTTCGAATGAATAGAGTTCTATTAATCTTCTTGGTAATTCTTCGGGAAATGGTGCAGGATGCCCAATTTTTCTTGCAGATGTAGCTGGAAAAGTCCAGATACTTTTAGTGAATTCCATAAATTCTTCTTTACTAATACTATCTTTCTTTTTATTTGGCCTTGAGTAGTTATCTTTGGAAAAAACTAAGATATATTCATGAACATCTCTAAGAGTAGGATTTTTAGCACTTTTCCAACTTCCCCATGCTGTTGAAGTTCCAGCGCTCGCAGACTTGTTCCATATAATTTCTCCCCTCATTAAAAATCCTAATTCAGTCATTATTTGAATAATTGCTGAATGAAGCGGTAGATAAGGTTTCCTTCCTAAATTGGCAACATTAATACAAACTCTACCGCCAGTTACTAAAACTCTCTTTACATCTTTGAAAACATTTCTTAGAAGAGTTAGATATTCTTCTAAACTTAAATCTTTGTCATATTCTTTACCTACATTGTACGGTGGAGAAGTAATCATTAAATGAACGGAGTTATCGGGTAATTCTTTCATATTTTCACTTGAGGAACAAATTATTTTATTTAAAAATTGTTGCAAAATTTGTTTTTCCTCTTCAAAGTGTTCTTTTTGTCCATTACTGTTTCCATTTATTTTCTGATACATCTTTGAATTATAAAATTTTGATGAATCATGATTTATTCTTGCCGAAACTCCGAAATCGCTTGTTTGTGTTCCGTTTGTCATTGTTTACCTCTCTCGTTTCTTCTTAATTTATCCCAATAGGGAGATTTACAAGAGGGGCAGATAGTAGGATACTCTTTTGCTCTCGGAACCCACTCATGCTCACACCTCTCGCATTTATACCCCTTTATTTGTATGGTTATTTCCGCCATGATTAATTAATATTATTAAAGTATTTAAACTTACCGATTTAGGTTATACTCTACTACCGAAAGGTTTATACACTTCTACTTACTTAGTTAAGTATAACTTATAAGAGTAATAATAAGATGAGACAAGAAATAATCTGCCAAAAATGTAACGGAAAAAGCATTAAGAAAGATGGAGTTAGAGAAACAAAAAACAGAGGTAATGTTCAAAGATATAAGTGCGCTAATTGCAAGAATAGATTTTCTATAGATGATGGTTTCTGGAAGATGAAAAACACAGAGCATAAGGTTACAGCTTCAATAGACATGTATTATTCTGGAATGTCTTTAAGAAAAATACAGGCACATCTTAAAATGTTCTATCCTAAGAACTGTCATTATTCTACTATTTACAGATGGCTTGTAAAGTATTCTCAAATGATGAGCAGATTAACTGATAACTTACAAGTTGAGAATGGACAAGAGTTAATGAGTGATGAAATGGAGTATAAGCGTCTTGGAAGGCAAAATTGGTTTGTTGATGTAATGGACACTTCTACAAGATTTATTGTAAGTTCTGAATTTATTCAAAGCAGAACTTTAGATGATATAACAAGAATACTGAAGCATAGAAGAAAGATAATAACTAAACCTGTAAAGGTTATCACAACAGATTGTTTACTTTCTTATCCTAAAGCATTACGATATTCTTTTGGAGTTAATAATAAATTCAAAAATGGAGAAAGGCCTATTCATAACAGAGTGAAAGCAGACGAAAGAGGATTTAACCACAAGATAGAAAGGTTGCACAACACGATAAGAGATAGAACTAAAATAATGCGTGGCTTTCATGGTTCTTTATATTCTGCCAAGATGATAATGAAGGGTATGGAAATCTACTATAACTATGTTAGAAAACATCAGGAAATAGATAATAAAACTCCTCAAGAAGAAGCCATTCCGTTCTTAGATTTAGGAGTAAATAAATGGATTGGATTAATTAGATTGTCTAAACTTTAAGAATGATAAATTACTTTTTATCTCTATTATTAATCCCATCAAGTTTATCCTGAGGCAATGAATTATATAACTTTGAAACTTCTTTTGGTTGTGTTATCCTGTCTTGTGCAATAATATTAACTAACTCAAATAGTTTATGTGCCACATCTTTATTATCATTAAGATTAATTTCTCCTGGATGAACAGATTCGTTTCCTATTACTCTTACAACATCTAATGCTTCTTTAATCTTTACAGGCAAACCTTTTTTTACTAGACTGCCTATACACTCATCAAGGTCTTTTCCTTTTTCTCCAAGCTGTTGTTTGCATAACTTTTCTATAGCCAATCTTAATAGAGCTGCTGCGGCTCTTGGAGATTTTTCAACAATGCTCGCAGCTTCATTATAATCTAACTTTATATCTTCTTCTAAGTCTTCATTTGGCGGAGATATGTTTGGATTGTCTGGGTAAATTAATTTACCGCTCTTCCAGATAGAGATTTCTTTACACTTATTGCACAAGGCGCCTTTAAAATTAGGCATGTGGTGCCAACCACTACCGTCAATACTCGCATTTTCTAAAATATCTCCCCAAATTTGGTGAGTATGAACTCCACAAAAAGGACAATGGAAATCTTCTTTTTCAAATTCAGGTTTAATATATTCCATGTTAGATTTTATAAGAATCAACCAATTTTATAGTTTTCCTTTCCACGTTTATAGTTTAAATTTCTTCTTATTGTTGATAACACCCTAAGACGCAACAATACATGCGATAGCACTTCCCAAAAGCCCTTATAAAGGCTTATTTAAACCTCTCATATTTTATTGACACTATCCTGATTAAGCAATCCCATTGCAACAAAAAATAATAGCGTTATAAATTAACTTATTGCCTTATAGAAATTATAATAAAAAATCTTAAATCAAATCGTCTGTATCGCTGGAAGAGGAAACATCCACGGGCATTTCATCTTTCACTCCAACGCCCCTAAAGGCAGCAGAATTAACCACAAAAACATCTCCTATAGACTTAACAAATTGATGGGGAATTATAACTCCTCTTGCCCCGCCTATGCTTCCCATGAATCCAGATCCAACTCTAATTCTCCATCCATCGATTTTGTTATCAACTAAATTGACTTCTTCGACAACACCAAGAAAATCGCCCTCGCTTGTGTAAACTTGCTTTCCCAAAACCTCGCTAATCTTTTTTATCTTTAACATACATTTTTCTATAATGTCCCCTTTTTATACTTTATGTTTTTTGAAAATATATAATAATATATTGAGGTCTATCGCAAAAAGGCACATTTTAGCTATATTCCACCGAAGAATAATATTTATATAAAGCCTTTTCCATAAATTATCATGGAATATAAAGAGGTTAGAGATGTTATCGCCGCGATAATAATTCTTGGACTAATTATCTCTCTTGTTTATCCATTAAAAATAAATCTTGCACTTTTTCCAAAGTTCCTTTTTTTCGCCCTATTAATAATTGGAATAAATATTCTTGCCAAAAAGATTATTGCTTTTTCTCTGGATGCAGACATAGAGCATGAAACTTGGAAGTGGTCTAGATATGGATTAAAACCACACCAACATTTTAAAACGGAAATTCCTTTAGGGATTATACTTTCAGTAATTTTAAGCTTATTCTCCCTAGGATTCGTAAAATTCATGTCTCTTTTAACCTACGAAACAAGAGCAAGAAAAATCAGGGCAGCAAAAAGATTCGGATTTTATTCTTTTACAGAAATGACAGACTGGCATAATGGATTAATAGGTGCTTCAGGAATAGTTGCGCTGTTATTATTATCATTGGTAACATACTTTATCTCCCCAGACGATGTTTTATGGAGATTCTCTGCATACTATGCCTTCTGGAATATGCTTCCCATTTCAAAGCTTGATGGCACACAAATATTTTTCGGTTCTAAAATTCTTTATTCCGCGCTTGGAATTATAACTTTGATTTTCACAGTTTATGCCCTCGTTCTTCCCTAAGCATGTATTAACCAACAACCAAAATAGCCAAACATTTGATAGACAATAATTAATTCTATTGTTAATGCGCAAATTAATAAGTATTCAAAGGTAATTATGTCATTGATAAATAATCAACAATTATTATAAATGCGAAAAATTAGTACAATTAATGCCTAATATAATAAACTTAAATCCTAGAGACTATCAAAAAGCTATTCTTGAAACCGCAAAAAATAGCAATACCCTTGTTGTTCTTCCCACAGGATTGGGAAAAACCCTCATTGCCTTGCTTTTATCAATAGAAAGAATAAAAAAATATCCCACAAGCAAGGTCCTTTTCCTAGCCCCAACCAAGCCCCTTGTAGAACAGCACTTTGAAACATACAAAGCTCAACTTCCAGAATTATATGCTCAGCTAGACCTCTTCACAGGAACTGTTCCTGCTGAAAAAAGAAAAAAACTCTTTCAAACAGCTGAAATTGTCTTTTCAACTCCCCAATGTATTGCTAACGACCTAGATAATCACCTTTATGACTTGAAAGAAGTCTCATTATTAATAATAGATGAAGCCCATCGTTGCTTGAAAAATTATGATTACACAAAAGCTGTCAAAAATTACAAAGAACAATCGCATCATCCATTAATTCTTGGTCTTACAGCTTCTCCGGGTCACGACCCTAAGAAGGTAGAAGAAATCTGCAAACACCTCAATATCAACGAAATAGAACTAAGAACAAGGGATTCTGAAGATGTAAAGCCATATCTTAAAGAGCGTGAATTCGATAAAATAGATGTTCCTTTTCCTCCTGAATTTCAGGAAATCCGCATTCTATTAAAAAGAATCTTTGATTCAAGAGTAGAGATATTAAGAACGAAAAACATCCTTTTCGGTCCGGCAAATAAAATCGCCCTTCTTAAACTTCAAACCAGGCTGGGAATGCAGGTCTCACAAAAAAACTGGCAAGCAATGCACGGCCTTTCTCTTTGCGCTCAGGCAATTAAAATTTCACATGCCCAAGAACTTTTAGAAACACAAACCCTTTCAGGATTAAATGATTATTTAAACAAAATGATTCAAGACTCAAATGAAAAGAAGAGCAGAGCTGTTCAAACCCTGGTTTCTCTTCCAGAATTTAACGCAGCAAGAATCTCGCTGCAGCATCTTTTAGCCAACAAAATAGAACACCCAAAGTTAAGCAAGTTAAAAGAGTTAGTAGAACAAGAATTCAAGGATAATGAAAACTCTAAGATAATTGTCTTCGCCCATTTCAGGGAAACCGGACAAACTATTTCTAATCTTCTGAACCAAAATCCAAAAATTAAATCCTCCATCTTTATAGGTCAAGCCAAGAAACTAAGCAGGGGAATATCAACAGGCTTAAATCAAAAAGAACAAAAAGCAATTATAGATAAATTCAAAAATGACGAGCTAAATGTCCTTGTAGCTACATCAATTGGGGAAGAGGGTCTTGATATCCCGGAAGTTTCCGCCGTTATATTCTATGAGCCAATTCCAAGTGCTATCAGAAAAATCCAGCGTGCCGGACGTACTGCGAGATTAATGCCGGGAAAACTGATTATTCTAGTAACTCAAGACAGCAGAGATGAAATACATCATTATGCTTCAAATGCAAGAGAAAAAAAGATGTATAAAACTATAGAAGAGGTAAGGAAAAATCTCAAATTAAAATCCAAAAATCCCACTTTGGATAAATTCAAATAAAATGACCTTCTTCAATATCTTCTCGAAAAAACAAGAAAAAAAGAACAGCGAAGAAAATAAAAAAGCAAAGATAATCATAGATAATCGAGAAAAGAATTCTCTAGTAATTTCAGAACTAATTAACCTAGGAACTGAAATAGAGTTAAAACAACTTCAGATAGCAGACTACCTTGTTAATGACGTTGCAGTTGAAAGGAAGACAATAAATGATTTGCAAAGCTCAATAATAAATAAGCGCATTTTCTCACAATTAAAAGATCTAAAGCAATACAGGCAAAACCTATTGATAGTAGAAGGAGATATAGAGTATTCTCCGGTATTTATCCATGAAAATGCATTTCGTGGTTTCTTGCTTTCAATAGCATTAGAATATCAAATTCCAATTATATTCACAAAAAATGAGCAGGATACGGCTAAATACCTCCTTGTTTTAGCCAAACAAACAAAGAATAAAGAATCTTCCTTGCGGGAATCCCAAACATTCAAGTCAAAAAGGGACCAAATTCAATTTATTTTAGAGGGCTTCCCAGGAGTAGGTCCGATAAAAGCCAAAGCATTGATAAAAAAATTCAAATCAATAAAAAACATAGTGAATGCGACAGAAAAAGAGCTAAACAACATTCTTGGTAAGAAAACAAGTGAATTCAAAACACTTATAGGGGAGAATATTTAAATACTAAAAATCTAAATAAGACTATGAAAGAGGGCGCCAAAAAAGCAAAATCGGATGAGGGTATAAAACATGCATCTCTTATAAAAAGCAAGTTTACTGGTAAGAAAGTTATCCCATTAAAATATAAGATAAGAAAACACAACGGTGATACAAGAATAGACGAATTCTTGCATACTGGAATAGAAGGATTTGACAAGTTATTTGACAAAGAATATGGCATCCCTATGGGAATGTCCATTCTTGTTGAAGGTGGTGCCGGTTCTGGAAAAACAGTATTCTGCCTTGCAGCAGTTAACGGGTTATGCAAGCAGGGCAAGAAGTGCTTATACATGTCTTTCGAAGAGCCGGAAGAAAGACTTATGGACCACATGTCCCACTTTAATTGGAAAGTCAAGGACTATATCGGCAGCGGTCTTCTTAGAATTCAAAGATTCAATACAATAGATGTTTCAAGAAGCGTTGAAGCCCTTCTTTCAGAAGCAAAGAAAGAACTCCTTATTGAGGTAGACCCTGTATTATTCCCAGAAGACTTCAAGCCAGACTTCGTCGTAATAGACTCCCTCACTTCTATCGCCTCTGCTTTCTCAGGCCACGAGTCAAGATTTAGAATTTACATGGAGCAATTATTCAGATACTTAGAGAAAAATAAGATTACAAATTTCTTAATTAGGGAGGTTTCCACCCCAACACATTTAGGTTCAAGCTATAAAGAAGAAGGAGAAGCAGTCTCATTCCTTTCTGATGGAATCATAGTTCTTTACAATGTAATATATAATGATGGAAAAAGAGGCTCGGCCATAGAAGTTTTGAAACTAAGAGGAACAGATTTCCAGAAGAAAATAGTCAAAATGGATATCGTAGACAAAAAAGGGGTAATAGTCCATAACGATCAAATTTTAAGCAAAGACCAGCAAAAAGGCTTTGTTTTGACTTAAGGTCTAAATCCATCCACATCTACAACCCAGTATTTCTTCTGATTTTCTCTTCCAAAGTAGAAATTAATCTTCTTTCCAATTCTAAAAATATGGGCTTGTGCAAAATCCTTGGCTACATTTAATTCAATATTATCTTTAGAAATAAAAGCTATTCCGTCTGGAAGTTTATCTTCTGCACTAATTCTTTTTTTGTCAGAATATTCAAAAACATAAAAATCAATAGAATCCGCAACAATCTGTTTAAGCCTAGCAAGTTTGTTGTCATCCATCAAAATTATTAAACCTTTCTTAGGTTTAAATAAAAGTCTGCATCTTAAAGCATACTTTACAAACCAATAAAAATAAAAACCTTAATTTGCTTCATAATCTATATTTACTACTCCTATTAATTGGAAAGATATTCTTCTATTATAGTATACACCGGTCCAATTGGTTTTAGCTCTGATTTCATCAGCTTAAACTTGCCTAATTTAAACTTTATCCCTTTTACTCCTATTTTGGGTATTTTTCCTGTAAATTCTTCTTTGTTTTTCACATATTTTATCCTTGCAATAGTCAAATGGCTCATGAACCTTTCCTCTTTTTTGAATCCAAGATCATTCATCTTATTATCTATCTCTTTTTGCAATTCCCATATCTTCCCTCCTTCAACCTTAATCCACACAATTCTTGGATTTCCATGAAAGCTGAACAATCCTGCCTCACCCAATCTCAATTCCATTTCCTTAAATTTAACATCTTTTAGTTTTTTTCTCACCTCATTCACTTTCTGCTCTTCAATTTCCCCTAAAAATTTGAGAGTTAAATGCAAGTTTTCAACTTCAGTCAATTTACCCTGAAATTTTATTTTCCCAACTTCCTCCTGCACCCTAGTTACTTCTGCCAATACTTTTTGTGGAAAATCAATGCATATGAATGTTCTCCATTTATCATTGTTTTCTTTATCTATATTATCCATAATACCAATAAGCATAATCAATATTAATAATTTTAGATGCTTTATTCATTTTGCCTGTCTATAAATTATCCTCTCATTTTTATAAAAACCTGATTATTTCGGAACAATAGCCGATATACTGTATTTCTTTAACATATTTTCAGCAACTCTTTTTACCTGAGATAACTTAACTTTCTTTATATTTTTTTCATGTTGATAATAATTCTCTGCCTTATCGGCAAGTTCTTCTGAAAGAAGAGAATTCATAACATTGCTGCTCTCCTCTTTTGTTATTTTCCTTAACCCAATTAAAGTTTCTTTTGCCTCATTCAAATTTTTTTCTTTCAAATCCTTGACTTTTCCTATTTCTTCCAATATAATCCTTTTAACTTCATCAATTGCGTCTTTCCTAGTTCCAACATATATGCAATAATAGGAATAACTTTTTTCTGCCTGTATTATTCCCTTTACTGCATAAGCCAGCCCCCTCTTCTCCCTTATTTCCATAAACAGCTTTGAACTCATACCGTATGTTAAATACGCGTCCAAAAGTTCAAGAGCATAGTAATCCTCATCGTTCATTAACGGCGCATGGGCCCCAAAAACAAAATGCGCCTGGTCTAGACCCTCTCTTTCCTCCATAGTTTCTTTATTTTGCTTTACGGGGATTATTGGTTTTGGCTTTCCTCTTCCAGCTTTAAACTTATTTTCAAAATAATTGCATATCTTATCAAAATCCGCATTTCCAACCACAGAAATGATATAATTTTTAGGATTATAATTTTCCTCAAAAAAAGAAACTGTAAAATCCCTCTCCAAACCGGAAACAGATTTTTTATTTCCTATTACATTGCCTCCAAATGGCTTCTCATATAAATTAGACTCTATTTTATCAAAAACGTGTCTCGCAGGATCATCATGATACATCTTTATTTCTTCAAGAATAACTTTTTTTTCTTTTTCAAATTTCTCCTTGTCAAACTTTGGATTGATCAACATGTCTGATAAAATATCCAATCCTGAAAAAACATGTTCGCTAGGAAGTTTAAACCAAAAACAGGTCATTTCATTAGAAGTGAATGCATTCAACATTCCCCCTTTCTTTTCTATCTCTCTGGATATTTCCTCACTGGTTCTTGTTTTTGTTCCAGTAAATAATAAATGTTCCAAAACATGTGCCACGCCTTTTATTTTTTCGCTTTCGCATATTGCTCCAAATCTATTTGCCACCCCCACCACTACAATAGGCAACTCTCTTTTTTCCATAATAATAATCATCCCATTTTTTAATTTTCTTCTAACAAAATTCATATTTCAAAATGATTAAAGCGATTAATAAACCTTGTGAACGCTAAAGATTCGCAACCTTACTTTCATAAGTCTTTGAAAATCTTATAATTCTTCTTTGCGACAGCAACCTTTACTTCCCAAAGGTTTTTTAAGCCTTATAATAAACCTTATTAATCTATATTCCGAAAGAATATCATGACAGTAAACGCAGGACCAGAGTATTTTGTAGCTGAAAAAAGATATCTTAATGCCAAAACAATGGAAGAAAAGATATTATATCTTGAAGAAATGATAAGGGCTGCGCCCAAGCACAAATCAAGCGAGAAATTCGTTGCTGAACTAAAAAAAAGACTTATAAGATTAAGGGAAAGGCACGAAAAGCAGGAAAAATCAAGAAAATCTTCTGGAAAAAAGGGAATAAAGAAAGAAGGATTCCAGATAGCTCTTCTAGGTCTTCCAAATTCAGGAAAATCTTCTCTTTTATCAAAATTAACAAATGCAAAACCATTAATCGCATCAAATCCATTTAATACAACCAAGCCAACAATAGGCACTTTAAACCATCAAGGGATAAAAGCACAAATAGTTGACCTCCCTTCAATAGGAAGCGATTTCTTTGACGTGGGAATTATCAACACAGCAAACCTTGTATTGATAGTGATAGAATCTCTATCAGACTTAGAAAAAATAAATCCTTTTTTATCGAAAGCAAATGGAAAAAAATTAATAGCCCTGAATAAATCAGACTTATTAAACCAAGAGCAGCTAAGAAAATTAAATGAAACAATTAAATCAAAAAAATTAAGTGCCATCGTTATCTCTTGCTTATCCAATGAAAACATAGAACTGCTGAAAGAATCGATAATAAAGCAAATGGATGTTATCCGCGTTTATACAAAAGAGCCTGGAAAGCCCCCAACGAAAGATCCTGTTATTCTTCCAACTGACTCAACAGTAAAAGATATTGCAGAGTCAATAAGAAAAGGCTTCTCATTATTAGTAAAAGAATCTCGTGTCACGGGTCCGTCAAGCAGATTTCCTAACCAGAAAACAGGCCTAGACCATAAGCTTAAAGACTTAGATATCGTAGAGTTTCATATAAAATAAATATAAAATGGCAAGAAGGGACAGAAGGGATGACATTCTTGGATTGATAATGGTAGAATTATCTAAAGAGCAAATTGTTTCCCTTTTCCATAGCCTAGAATCACATATAAAATTTCTTTGCCATGACGATATTTTATTAAATGAGGATAAGGTAGAAACCCTTGTCAATTTCGTCCCAAGAAAACCCTTAACCTCTGCTCTAAAACAGATCCGCCCAGACCTTTCTCTTGAAATAAACATGATTTTCAAGATGAACCAAGACTAGCGAGTTATAGAATACTTCTTCACTTCTTCATATAATACTTTGGCTTTCTTATTTTTTTCAAAATATTCTCTTACTGGAGCAATCATTTCATTCAAATAAAAAGCAACCGCATTTTTAAGATCCAATGGATGTAATTTCTTATCAACAAAATCCTTTTCCAAATCTTCGTAATTTGAATACTCTAAATTGCCACCAAACTTTTTATCCTTTTTTATCTCAACCAAATTATACCTCTTAAATATAAGATATTTCGTATAATCTAGAAGCGGATTGCCTTCAACAACTTTTTCTGGACAATATGCTTTGTTTATCTTTCTCTTTATTTCCTCTTCCGTATCATGCATATATATACAAGTTTCTGGCTTGCTTTTGCTCATCTTGCTCGCCATAATTATTTCTTCTTTATCTGCTCCGGGTTGTATTCCCTGCAATCCAAGAATCATGTGATGTGAAACAATTACTGGTTTTTTCCATTTAAGTTTTTCTGCAATCTCTCTACTTAAAATATTAGCCCTTCTTTGATCATACCCTAACTGGCAGATATCGACATTAAGCTCAAAAATATCCGAAACCTGCATACTAGGATAAAATAATTGCGCTGTTGATTGCAAATCTGATTCTTTTCTACCCATAATTGTTGTTGCCCTCATACTCCTATTTATTGTCGTTTCTTTAGCAATTTTCAAAACTCTATCCCAATACTTTAAGGAATTCATTTTGTCTGAAGCCCAAATTATTTCAACTTTCTTTGTATCAACACCGCAAGCCTTCCAAACTTCTATGAAATATTGCCCCGCTTTCTTTATTCTCTCTAGATCTCCCCCGAGCTTGTTATTAATAAAAGCAAAATAATCAGCCAGATACAACTTAAACCTAATGCCTGCTTTTAACATAACTTTTAAATTCTCTGCCCTTAACAAACCAAAGGGAATATGCGCCAATCCAGATGGTTCAAACCCATCATATGCTATTATCTCTTTCCCGCTTTCAAGCATCTTTCTAAGTTCATCTTCGCCAATTAACTCCCCACCATCTGCAACTTTTTTTATCAACTCTAACCTCTCCTCAATAGTCAATCCCTTAGCCATGTCTCCTCTAACAAGAATCTTATTATAAACTTTTCCTTGTATTGTTTAGATCACCAAATATTTTAAATACCTTTAACAACTTAAAATATTGAGGAAAAATGAGGTACAATATTCTTATAGTTCTTATCCTAGTATTGATAGTAGTCGGTACGCTTTTTACCATCAATTTCAAACCAGGAAATGTAATAGTTGAATACCAAGAATCATTTAGACAAGGGGACCCCTTATCTGGAAAATTGACAATTACAATTGAACAAGGCGATTCGTTAGACGCCAGCATACCTATAATAGTTTCTCTAAGTAATGAAGCAGGAATAATAGAAGCAAAAACTCTTAGATTAAGTGAATTTATGCAAATCTCAGATAATCCCACTCAGCCAGTGAAGAAAGAAAACTCTCTCTTTTATGACACTCCCGGATTATATTCTGTAGATATAAACAAGATAATTCAATACAAATTTCAAGAAAAAGGCCAGTATGAATTATTATTTAACATAGTTAAGATAAATTTGGCTATAAAGAAATCAATAATAGTTGATTGATGTTAGATGTGACATCCTCCTAGCCCTAAAGGGCTAGGCGTCCAGTTAGTCTTATTGCGTCGCGTGGTGCAACGATTGATTTTCTATATATGTAAATACTTGTTC
>JAGVXK010000011.1 GCA_018303825.1 Candidatus Pacearchaeota archaeon | reverse complement strand
ATTTATGCGAAAGGTTATGAAAATTCAACTGGAACTTTATCATTGATTAATCATAGTTCCGGATATGTTCTCAGCGATGTTGCAAATGTTTCATTGCAATGCTACAATGTTACTGATAGTGTGCAAGTAACAGCTTGCGGCACGCTTGACCCAGACAATCCTCAAACAACAACTACAACTACAACTACAACTGGCGGTGGAGGAGGTGGAGGAGGCAGCAGCGGAGGTTCAATAGAAAGCAAGATAGATTATACTTTCATAAGGGGAAAAACATCTGAAATAGCAATCCCATTCAAGAACAGGGATCCAAATCAGACTTTGACTGGATTGAAATTCAGCATAAGCGGGAATATTGCAAAGTATATGGAAGTTCAGCCCTCTAACTTGGCGAGCCTTGGTTCCGGAGAAGAGGCAACTATCAAGTTGATTGTAAACGAAAACAAAAAGATAGTATTGCAGGTAGTTGAAATAAGCGAAGATGACGCTAATAAGCTTGTTGAGAAAATGAAAGATTTAATCTTGCAGTTAAATGCTGTTAATCTAACAAGCAATTATCTTAATGGCTTGCTAGCAGATTCAGAAAAAGCATTAGCTGATAAGAAATATGAGATAATTGTTGATAATGACAAGATAATTGGGGCGCAGGTTGGAAATGCTCTTGATGCCGATAAGATAATAAAAGAGTTGAAGGATTTATTGGAGAATGCAAGAGAAAAAGGCATTAACACTGATGGAAGCACAAGACTTGTGAAATTGGCAGAACTTAGTTTGAGCAGGGCAGATTATGCAGAGGCATATGCAAGGACAAAAGAAGCACAGGTTACATATGCCCTAGAAGTAAAGGGAGAAATTGGGAAACTTTCATATTACTTAAAGAATAATCCTAAGGAGATATCTCTTGCTGTTTTGTTCCTGGTAATATTTGGATTTGCCAGTTATAAGGTAGGAAGATTGGAATATCTTAGATCAAGAATAAGAAGGCTTAGGGAGGAGGAAATCATCATAAATCAGCTGATGAGATTAGCTCAGGAAGAAACATTCATCAGAAAAAGAATGGAAATGGACGAATACAATCAGACAATAGAGCATTATGAGAAAAGACTGGCAGAGGTTGTTGAGTCATTGATTGATTTTGAAAACGAGGAAAGATATGCATTAACATTGATCCAGAAAGGGAAAAGACTGGTAATGGAAAGAGCAAGATTAGTGGAATTAATGAAGCAACTGCAGATTGATTATTTGAAAAAAGGGATAATGGAAACTAAAGTGTATGAGCTGAAAATGCAGTCTTATAACAAGAGAATAGGGGAGGTAGATTCTGCCATTGCAGAGGAAGAGGCGAAAAAAGCTCTGAAGAATGTCAGTTTGTTTGATTCATTTAAGACTAAATCAATGGGAGTGAAAGGATAATGGGAGCTCTTAGAAAGACCTCGGAGAAGCTAAGGTTCACAGGAGTGAAAGGATAATGGTGAAAAAAAGATGGCAGTAATACAGATTCAGGGTTATGAATGCGAGAGATGCAGTCATAAATGGATTTCCAGGGCTAATGTTGAACATGTTCCTATTGTCTGTCCTAAATGCAAGAGCCCATATTGGGATATGAAGAGGAGGAGGAAGATAGCTGTTAAGTGAAAAGTATTTAAGCTTTTTATTGTTAATTGAGTCATGATGGTTATTGATAGGGATGAAGTTAACAGAATAGATATTGTTGATGTTCTCAATAAATCACTTGAAGGCACTACTGATGAGGTAGTTTATTCTGATTCTCGGGAAGATTACACTTGGCCCGACTTAGTTAGGCAGGCAAAGGAAAATAGAACTACTTTGGGGAAATTGATTTGTGCTGACGTTGGATTGACTTTATGTTTTTCAAAGGTCGGGTATAAACAAAACTTATCTCCTTCCTATGTAAGAAAAGATATAATTGGGAGATTGAGGGAGATTGATAGAATAAGAGAATTAGATTTGGATTAATTTTTTATCTGACTTTACTGCCTTCTTTGATGTCTTTTTCTGGACTTATAAGAATTACTTTGGATTCGTCGTCGCTGACTGCTGCCAGAAGCATTCCTTGGGATTCAATGCCCTTCATCATTCTTGGAGCGAGGTTGGTGAAAACAATTACCTTTTTTTCTTTCAATTCTTTTTCTAAGTAATGTTGCTTTATTCCCGCAACAAGTGTCCTTTTTTCATTCCCAAGGTTAACAGTTAATTTGTATAACTTATCCGCACCTTCTATATTTTCTACCTTTTCTATCTTTCCAACTCTTAAATCAAGTTTTTCCCAGTCTTTGAATTCTATTGTTGACATAATTCCTTCTATCTTTTGGGATTTATTAACTTTTTCTTTGTTATTATCAATAGTCTTAGAAGGTTTGCTATCTATTAAATCGGCTTTATTATTGATATTAGATAATTTGTTTTGCTCTTTCTTTTTATTTACTGGACTATTGTTATCTTTAACATCTATCTTGGCAAAGAGAATAGAGGATTTCTTTATCTTTGAAATTTTTAAGGGAGCGTTTAAGGATTTTATAGAAATATCAAAATTGAAAATGTTTGCTATCTTTTCGCACGTTTCTGGGATGAATGGGGAAAGGAGGATAGTAAAGTCCTTTATGGCACTTGCCAGTTCGTAGAGGATTTTTTCTCTGTCCTTTGTTTCTTTTTCCCAGGGCTTTTTGTCTTGGATAAAGGTATTGCATTCATCTATAAATGAGAAAATCTCGTTGAGAGCTTTGTCAAATTCCAGGTTTTCAAGGTACTCATGTACTGCCCTTTTAGTTTTTTCTGATTTAAGAAACTTGATTGTTGATTTTTTTAAACCATAGGTTTCTGCTAAGACGGAAACTCTGCTTACAAGATTCCCGAGCTTGTTTGCCAGTTCATTGTTATGCCTCTCTGCGAGAGATTGTTCGGAGAAGTCTCCATCTTGCCCGAATGGCGCTTCTCTTAATAAGAAATATCTTGCAGTATCAACACCTTTTGATATTAATTGGTCTATTTTTATTGCATTTCCTGCTGATTTGCCCATTTTTTGACTTAAAACAGTCCACCAACCATGAGCAAATACTTTTTTTGGCAATTCTATTCCTGCAGAAAGGAGAAATGCTGGCCAATAAACTGTATGAAACCATAAAATATCCTTCCCAATGATGTGGACATCTGCGGGCCAGAATTTTTCTCTTCCTTTTTCTCTTGTTGCAGTGTAATAGTTAAACAAAGCGTCTTGCCAGACATAAAGAACATGTTTTTTATCAAAAGGAAGGGGGATTCCCCAGGAAAAGCTAGACCTTGAAACAGATAAGTCTTGCAAACCCTCTTTTACCCTGTTTATTACTTCCATCCTTTTGCTTTCAGGAGAAATGAATTCAGGATGTTTTTTGTAATGATTCAGGAGAGCCTTTTGATACTTGCTTAACCTAAAAAAATAAGATTCTTCTTTTAATAAATCAAGGGGCTTATTATGTATCGGGCAGAGATTTTTTGGCGCATCTTTTTCAGTATAATAAGCTTCGCAACTTGTGCAATAAAGACCTTCATAGTTCCCCTTGTAGATGTCTCCGAACTCAAAGCTTTTTTTGACTATTTTTTGCACAATTGATTCGTGGTCTTTGTCTGTTGTTCTTATAAATCTGGAGTATTTTATGTTTAATTTTTCCCATGCCTTCTTAAATTCTGGAATCATTGAGTCTACGAATTCTTTCGGAGATTTACCTGCTCTTTCAGCTGCCAGCTGTAATTTTTTTCCATGTTCGTCTGTTCCTGTGAGAAAGAATACATCTTCGCCCAAAAGAGAATGCCATCTGGCTAAGACATCTGCAGCTATTGTTGTGTATGCATGTCCTAGATGCGGAACATCATTCGGATAGTAAATTGGTGTCGTGACATAAAATTTACTCTTTACCATTGCTATTTTTATCATTCCTCATCTTTATATTCCCAATAGCCATATTTAAAGCTTTTATTTTGAGCTTGTGTTTGATAATTCATTTTTGTTATCGCTTTTTAATTTAAGCCATGTAGGAAACATTTATTAATATTAAAACAAAGTATATAAGATGAAGGGAGTTGTGATTGTTGTTTTGGCTTTTATTTTGCTTGTTATCCTATTGCAAAGTGTTGCTGCTTTTTTATGCCTTTTGAATGAACAGAATACTATTGTAGGTAAATGTCACCCAAATGGAAAATCTGTTCAGAAATGCTATGGGACGAACGGAATAGTAGCAACGTGGAAGACAGTTATGCTTTGTAAGGACGGCTCAACTTGTTCTATAACTACTATGCCTCCCTTAGGTGGAGCAATTACAGAGGTAGATTGTAAATGCAATCCAAATTCAGACAAACCAATAAAATGTAATGGTGTGACTATTTTAGTACCAACATCCCCAAATTACCATCCCCCTGAGACTATATGTTGCAAAATTGATCAAGGTTGCGATGTTCAAGGCAATCTTCAAGAAAAAGGGTTATTATCTGTAGAATGTATAAGCGCGCCCCCTAATTTCTTTTCAGTGAGGATTACCGAAATAGAAGGAGTAGGTCAGGTAGTTGGACCTCTTACATCAAGTGGATTGGTTGGAAATGAAGATAATGGCATCGGTGGTTGTTTGAAAACTCCATCTTTTAATTCAGTAGGAAAAGATACATGTTACTCAATGGTTCAAAAATCACAGAGCATAACCTTGACAGCTTCAATCGTAACCGGGGATTCTGCACCTCCAGAGGGATGGGGATATAAATTTGGTAGGTGGGGAGGAGCTTGTTCTGGAACTGACCAGACTTGCACTCTTTCAGACACAGATAGTGATAATACAAATGATTTCAAGGCAGTCCAGGCCATATTTGTAAAAACAGAATGTAATGATGAAATAGATAATGATGGAGATGGTTTGACAGACTATCCTAATGACCATAGTTGCGAAAATAGAGATGATGATGATGAGACGAATCCTAAACAATGTGTTGATAAAATAGATAATGATGTTGATGGGAGTAAAGATGATGCTGACCCTGGTTGTACTGCCCCTTATGAAGATGATGATAGTGAAGTGGATTATAAGTTAAATGTTGTGGTAACTGGATTTGGAAGTGTTACCGATTCAGGAACAGGAGATAATATTATAGATTGCACCGAGGAAGGGGGAGAAACTTGTAGCAGTAGATATCCTGCAGGAGCAGAAGTTTCGTTGCATGCTTCACCCATTGAACTTTTTAATCAGTGGGGAAATGGAGCAACTTCCCCCATTTATCAAGTAACAATGAATCAAGATAGAGATGTTTCTGCAGAGTTTTGTGTTGATGATGATGGGGATTCTGTTTGCGATGAGTGCCCTGCAGGGAGTCCGCAATTATCTCCACCAGTAGAAAAAAGGTGCCTGATTAATTTTTGGAGACTAAAATTGTTCTGCAGAAATGTTGAAAACAAAATTCTATTTAGCCCGACATGTATAAAAGATAATTGCCCCCCTAATCCAGGAAATCCCAATGAAGATACCTATAATCCTGGGCAAGAAAATATGGATAGTGATGGGTATGGAGACCTATGTGACAATTGCCCAGATATTGTTAATAATGATCAGGCTGATGCTGATGGAGACGGTATGGGGGATGTGTGTGAACCTGTGGGATGCAATGAGTTAGACTTCAATAATATAGAGGATGTTATGTACACAGTTACATTTAATAGAATTGATATAAGTAATAATTATCCTGAATTTACTAGCAATACATTTTCAGGTACTCTTGACGGTATAATTGGCGGACGTTATTATAATACTGATGTAATTTATATTAATGGAGATACTTCTCGTTTTTATAAAGTAGAGCTAAGTTGCCAGGGTGATGGTAAGTGGGTTTTGCATGTACCTCAAAATCATTATCGTCCAAATAGAGATGGAACAGATTTCGCATATGAAATAACTCTTCCATGCAATCCATGGGATGGAGCAAATAGATATCCAAGTATTTCACTTGGAAAGTGCGGGAATCATCCTTGTGGGCAATATACTGGAACTATGGATTACTGGATTGCACAACCTTACGGATATTATGGTGTAACATGCGGATTTGCAGATTATACTATAACATTTAGTTAATTTATTTTTTCTTAGCAGCTCTCGACTGGCTTTTCATCTAAGAGGCAAGAAGAAATATAGATTTTTATGTTTGAGTTTTCAGGATTTGCATTATTTGAATCAAAAAAATATGTTTTTGCTTCTCCCGACGAGGGAATTATGCAGTTTCCGCATGAATCAGTGCATTGCCAGACTTCTGAATCAAGAGAGAATTGAACGTTATCTATCTCGTTTCCAGAAAAGGTCCGTTTAATTGTGATTTCTAGTTCGTTTGTATCTTTGTTAAAACAGGATTTTTCTATTTTCAGCTCGTTTTTTGACTGCAAATCTATGCAGGATACTTTTGGAGAAAGATTTGGCTTGTTTGCAAATGAGTTAATCATTAACCATAATGTGGCTACAATTGCAAGTGATAAGATTATGATAAGCAGAGTTGTGACTATACTTGATAAAGCCCTTTTATTGATTTTTATCTTCTTTTTATTTATACTAATTTGCATGGTATTGCTCCGATATCGTTTAGTTTTGTTTCACCTACTTTGGTATCTTCATTGTAAATTTCAAGAGTTTTGGCGTCATTTATGGCTGGGACCTTTACATAGAATTCAATATCACTTGAAAATGTGCTGCCATCTATTGTCATCTGCCCATTTTGGGAATCTGTGAAGATAAATTCTGGGTTGAAACTTTCCTGTCCTAGTATTGTGTTGTCATTTAGAATTATTCGATGGTTGAATTGACCATAACCATTATTGCCAACACATCCTTTTTCTATTTCTTTGTTTTTTATTTGAATGGAATTATCTTTTAACGTTCCAGTTAGCAGATAATAGCTTTGTCCATTGCAGTTTATTTCACTTATCGCATTGCCTGTTATTCCCGTTCTTTTATCGGTTTGAGAATTGATACTTTCTTGGATTAATGATTCGTCAAAACTTCCAAATTCTTTTGAGTTCAGGGAGCGCATTATACCTTGGTTTATTGTTCTGTAATAATTGGATTTTGAGCATCCGTCAAAACAATTTTCTTTCGATAATGTGCATTTAGAAAGGCAGTTTTTTGAACCTGAAGGAATGTCTGCCGGGACATACTCATCTGCAAGATTTGCCAACGCATGGGAAAGCTCATGAGGGAGGACTGTTTTTGGATTGTTTTTATTTATGCTGATAACATTCATGTAAGAAGAGCTTCTTATCTCTGCAGGTTTATTTTCAAGGGCTATTACATAATCACTTTTGCATGATGATGCTTTTTTTGTTAATTCTTTTGAGTAGCATAATAGGGCAACACTTTTGTATAATTGGCATTCAGGCTGATAACTGTCAATGTAAAGGATGTTAAATTTGTCTTTATTTGATGAAAATGGTGTGATAGAGAATAGATAATCTGAATATTCCCGGACTGTTTTTTTATCTGAGAGAAAAACTATGTTTATTTTGTCATCTCCATTATAGATAAGGGAGTTGCATATTTCTAAGCTGTTGTTTGATTGGTTTGATAAATGAACTTTTGAACCGCCAAAAAGCACCATGAAGGTTATCGCAAGAACGACAAAAATGGACACCGATAGGGATGCAATCAACATTTTTTTCATCTACTCTTATAGATCAGGCTGTTTAATAATATTTTGTATTTTTCCTTACCATTAGCATCAATAACATTTAAAGAGCTCTTAGAAAGACTTTGGAGAAGCTAGGTTAGGCTCGGCTAGGCGAAAGTTTAAAAAGCACTTTTCTTAAAGATAATAATAGTTATAGTATAGCTATAAAAATTAAAATGGTTCAGGGAGCATATAGCCAAATTGGGAAGTCATTTAGGAATGTTTCCAGAGAGGAAACCCAGAAAAGACTTATTGAATGGAGGGCAAGCAATTCTGCTGTTGTAGTTGAAAAGCCGTTGAGATTGGACAGAGCCAGAGCTCTTGGTTATAAGGCAAAGAAGGGGTTTGTTGTTGTAAGGATAAGATTAAATCGCGGAGGAAGAAAGAGGACAAGGCATAAGCACGGAAGAAAGTCAAGAAAACAGCACATAAGAAAGATATTGAAGATGAGCTATCAGTGGGTTGCAGAGATAAGAGCTCAGAAAAAATATCCCAATCTTGAAGTTTTGAATTCTTATGAGGTTGGAAAAGACGGGAAGCATTATTTCTTTGAAGTTATTATGGTTGACCCAAGCAAGCCAGAAATTATGAATGATAATACAATCAATTGGATTTGCGATAGTTCGAATAGAAACAGAGCTTTGAGGGGATTGACCGGCGCAGGAAAGAAATCTAGAGGAATGACATCAAAGAGTCATGACATGAAAGTAAGGCCAAGCCAGAGAGCCTGGGGCAGAAGGGGGAAGTAGATAGTTATTTTAACATACCTTTATCTCTTTTTATGTATAAAGGAATTTTAATTATTCTTCGTCTTCGCCGTATTTGCCTTTCTTTTTGTTAACCCATTCTTCCCTTTTCTTTTTTTCTATTTCACATTCTGGGTTGAAGCAGAATTCCCAAGGGCGCTTGCCTTTTCTGATTGCGAGAAGTTTTGGGAATTGATCAAACTCGCAGAGTTTGTTGTTGTCTGTTTTCCTTATTAGTGCGTTTGGCGGCAATGAGAAGGTTTGCCTGCATTCGGGATAGGCAGAACAGGAGACAAAATATCTTCTTGATGAACGGTTATACATAATTCTAAGATTTCCCTTTTTGCATGTCGAACATAATTGCAGGGCATTAGCTATTCTTTTATCTTCTCTTTCTTTTGTTATACCTTCAAGAAGGTCTTTGCCTATCTTTGTCTCATTTTTCTTAAATTCTATTGATATTTCGTTAATTAGTTTTTTCGCTTCTTCTACAATCTCGTTTTCTTTCTTTTCCAGCTCTTTAGGATTATTTGATTCCTGTATTTTTTCCATTTCTTCTTCTAATTTTCTTGTTAATTCTTCATTTATGATGATTGGAGAGTATTTCTTCAATGTATCTATTAATCTAATGCCCAAATCGGTGGCTTTTATTGAAGTGCCGTCAAGATATCCTCTTTGGAAAAGAGTGTCTACAATTGTAGATCTTGTTGATTTTGTGCCCATCCTTTTTTTCTCTAATAAAGATATGAGGGAAGTCGGGGTAAATCTTCTTGGGGGCTGGGTTTCTTTTTCTTCTATCTTTATTTTATCTATTTTTACTTTTCCATTTAAATCTGGAAGATAAAATTCCATTAGTTCCATCGGATAGATTGATGTCCATCCGGCATCTAAGATTTTTAGCCCAGAAGCAGCAAATTTAATTGCTATCGTTCTCTTCTTACTTTTATTATCTACCGCATTCTTTTTTTCTTTGTTATTTTCATTGCTGTTTTCGACTTCTTCATCATTATCTTCTTTTTTATCTTCCTTTTCGTCTTCAACTTCTGTAGCTGATGCCTCATATGTTAATTGATTTCCCCCCGAATCCAGTGCTGTAAGGGTTATTCTTTTGCTGGAAGTAATTGCATCACTTGAAAAGCATGAAATGAACCTTTTGGCAATTAAGTTATAGAGTTTTTCTCCATTTCCCTGGATTTTTTCATATTCTCCCGTTGGATAGATTGATGGGTGTGCTGGGTCTGATTTTTTTCCTTCTATTGGAAGAGTTCTTGTGATATTTTTCGCTGCAGGGAAGTGTTTTTCCAGTGCTTTGAGGATTTTCTTTGGTTCTATTTCTTTTGGAATTTTTTGAGAAGATGTTCTTGGATAGGAAATAATTCCATCAATGTATAATTGCTGAGCTAAATGCAGGGTTTCAGATGGAGAAATTTTATGAAGTCTGTAGGCTTCTCTTTGTAAACTCGTGAGGTCGAACGGGCTCGGAGGGGGGATGTGCTCTTCCCTTGATTTCGTTTCTGCAATTCCTTCTTTTATGTTTTTGAACCTATCAAGGAGAGCCTTGTCAAATATGTCTTCAAAATGCTTTAATTCAATAATTTCTTTCTTGTTTTCAGGATTTTTAACCTGGGCGAAGACTTGCCAGTATGGTTCTGGCTTGAATGCAGAGATTTCATGTTCTTTGTCAACAATTATTTTTAATGCCGGACCTTGCACTCTTCCTATCGAGAGAATTTTGAATGAACCAGATGTTTTTATCGCAGACATGAGGGCTCTTGAAAGATTGATTCCGTACAGCCAGTCAAGATAATGCCTAGACTCTCCTGCGTATGCATTTCCCCAAGCTAATTCCTGCAAAGGAGATTCGAAAGATTTCTTCAATTCACCTTGAGTAAGAGTTGAGAATTTCATTCTTTTTGCTGTTCTTTGGTTGCATATAAAACGAAGAATATTCCAGCCTATGACTTCTCCTTCTGTGTCAAAGTCTGTTGCCACGATGAACTCAGAGGATTTTTGCGCAAGTTTTTTCAATAAAGAATAATACTTTTTAGTAAATGCGGAGTTTTTTTTGTTAAATGAGGGAATCCATTCTAATTCGTATATTGGCCAGCCTTTTTGCCCCTCTTTATAATTTAAGTTGAATAAATGTCCTACTGCCGAAGCAACATATATTTTCCTGTTTTCCCTGTCTATTTCATAATAGCTTATTCCATCTTCCGCATATTTATTTGCTTCCCCTATAGCATTTGCAATTTTCATCGCTGCCTGCGGTTTTTCTGTTATAATTAGAATTGCATTTCCCCTTGATTTTTCTATTTTGATATTATCTGATTTTGCTGTCTTTCTTGATATTTTTCTTTTAGTTGATTTTTTAGGTTCTTCGCTTTCTTCGAGCATGTCTGCTGGGCTTGGCCTTCCTGGACTTTCAACTGTTGTAAGCTCGGCTATGCTTAGTCTTTTTTTAACCGGCTTTTCAACAGTTATTTTTGGTTTTGTTTGCTGTAAAAATGCTTCAACTACCATCTTTTGTTAATTATAGATTATTAGATGCTGGGTATTTATAGGTTTTTATGGACGGTAGTTAATAATGAACGTTGCTATTTGCGAGGCATGCCTTGGATCAAACCCGATATACAAATCCTGTTCAAATTGCTGATATCTTACTGAGAGTTTAAAGGTTGAATTTTTTCTATCAAAGTATTTTATTCCTGCTTCGAAATCAGATATTTTTCCCTTATCCCTGAATCCAACAATCCCTACATGACGAACTCCTTTCCGTTCTTTTAAAGCTTGAATAAATGGAGCGACGCATAATGGGATGCTATGGCTTCTTCCCGGAAGTACTACTGTCTTCTTGCTCATGGTTCAATCTGAATTTCATGCTTTTAAAAATCTTTCTATAGTGTCTTTTTGGGTGTTTATGTGTTAAGTAAACCTTGTATTTTAATATTTTATTGAAGAGATTTAGGAGAACAGATCACATAATTATGTATAAAAATAATGAATTTTTCCATTAAACCGAACTTACTGAAGGAGAATATAACTATCAACCATGTTAAGTTTGATAATTGACCTAACATTACGATAAAGTATTTAAACTGTTTTTCTAATCTTTTATTATGAACAAAAAGATAGCTTATTCTTTTGATGAATATTTAGAGAATTATTTTCTGAGACAATGTGCTGAGAAAAGAAAGGCTACCCTGACACCTACCGAACTTGGAAGAATTATTCTTGAAGAAGCTTCTGATGAAGCGAGGAAGATAAGTAAAATTAATGCATATCAGAGATTATATTCTACTGCAATGAATGTTATAGAAAGAAGATTGAAGGAGATGAATGCGGGAATTGATGCCAAGGAATTCTTGGAAATGCCTTTATGTGAACAAAAAAGATATCTCAAAGAAAAATGCGGGAGATATGTTAATGTTATTGGTTATGAAAGGTGGATGAGTCACGAAGCAATAGATGGCAGGTTTATGCAAGCTTTGCGTTATTAGATTTCAATTATTTTTCCGGATTTGCCGACATTTATGACTTTGGTCTTGCCTATTATTTCTTCTACGCCTTCTGCCTCATGAATATGGCTGTGAAGAAGAATGTCTGGATGGAATTCCTTTATTGCCTTTGTTATAGCTTTACTGCCTTCAAATCCCGAGACTTCCGAAAGACTCCCAGAGGGATGCATATGTGTTATCATTATTTTCTTTTCTATTCCTTTCAATCCTGAATGCGCTTGTTTTAATGTTTTGAACATTTCATCCTCTGACTCTGCAGAAAGCCCTAAATCAGCTCCTCCAGCTCCAAAGATGCCTACATCTTCATATTTTGCAGAATACCCATGAATATTTTTTACTCCATATAATGTTGCTAAGAAATCCACGGTTGCAAAAGAATCGTGATTTCCCGGAATGATCAAGACTTTCTTATTTTTGTCTTTGAACGGTTTTATTACTTCTTTTGTTTCTGTCCATCCAGTTAAATCTCCGCATAAGATGACTAAATCTACATTTTCTTTTTCTGCCTTTTCTGCCAGTTTCTTAGTTATTCTTGAGTCTCCGTGGACATCTCCTGCTGCCAGAATCCTTAGTTTTTTTCCTTTGGTTACCATTTTTTTATTAGTTCTGCTGAGTTTAAAATGCTATCTTTTTTAGTATTAATAGGTTATGAAACTGCATTTTTCTCGTTAGAAGCATTGTTTATAAACTATTTTATCCTGAATAATTGATGAATAAAAGGGGGAGATTGACCCTGGTAGTCTCAATCGTGGCATTAATAGTCTTAGTTATTCTTTTATTTTTGTATTTTGCACTTCTTAAACCGACCAATGTGAAAAGCTCCGGAATTACCTTTATAGAAAATCCTGCACAAGGGCTGACAACAGAAGAGGCAATTGCTAGTTTCAATGAAAGTTTTGTTTTCTATGTTCTTTATTCAATTAAGGCATATGAATTGCATAATCCTCCGTTGAGCAATAATGACCCAGAGATAGAGTTCAGAGTTGATGATGATGTTTATAATGCAATCATACAAAATGGGATTATCAAGGTTGCAAAAAGGGCTATTGAGAATCCTGATGCAATTATTATAACTACTAAAATGGAGGGAGTTAAAATGGTGCAGAATAAAGATTACATTCAGGAATCTTTTGCTTCCGGAAAATCTGGAATTGACTTAAAGGCAAGCAAGACAACCCTCTTTGGGAAAGGATACCTT
The DNA here is from genome assembly GCA_018303825.1 of Candidatus Pacearchaeota archaeon. Lineage (GTDB taxonomy): Archaea > Nanobdellota > Nanobdellia > Pacearchaeales > GW2011-AR1 > JAGVXK01. The sequence goes on along the minus strand of JAGVXK010000011.1, from coordinate 21,806 downwards.
AATCTTTATACTGAATTAACTGGAAAGAGCATAACCGGAAATATAATAAGAATTTACGTTGGTTAGTTTAATATTGATTTTTTAATTTTAATCATTTTGGCATAAAATAGCATTGATATTTTTCGATATCTATTATTTAGTAATAGTTATATCACATATTTGTTGTTTCACTTTTCAGCTTCTGTAAATGTTGTCATTATTTTTAACAGCAGAGATTATTTACTCAAGAATGTAGATTATATTTTGTTACTTTCTTAGATAACAAATCATCCACAAGGTTTAAAAGCGATATGGTAACTTTAATATATAGGTTCGATTATATATATTAAGGGAATAAGATGACATTAGATAAAAAATATCGCGAAGGCATAAGAAAAGCCAGAAAATATGTTGAGCAAAATGCAAATGAGTTGAGGATCAAATATAATAATGATTACATTGCTGTATTGGAAGACATTGGTGTGATTGCGAGAGGTAAAAGTCGTGGGGAGCTCGCAGATAAATTATCGCACGATGTAATGGTTAGTCCGGATAGGTTTGTATTATTTTCTACAGTCGATGGTGTTTTGAATCCCGATTCTGAACAAATGGCAGATGTATCGGTGGTGTGCCATGAAAGATAACTTTGACGTGTTTTTTAGAAGAAAGCCAGCATTAATGCTTGTAGCTTTGAGAAAGATGTCCAGAGCGAGGTATGGAAGCATACTTGCCAAGGAAGTTGACTGCACGTATTCTCATGCAGTTAAGATTCTTCAGAGCTTGGAAAGCCTTGGACTTGTTGTGTTTGAGAAGAAGGGAAGAATAAAGCTTATCAAGTTAACAAAGAAGGGCCAGGAAATTGCCGAAAACATAGATAACGTCAGAAGATTGATTGGCTAAACAAAAGATATTCTTTTGTTTTGTTCTAGTTCAATAGTTTTAAAAACTCTTTTTGGAGTAATTAGTTGTGGCCTCGTAGCTCAGTCTGGCCAGAGCACTGGACTCTTACTACAGTTTCTCTTTGAAAGAGAAACTCTAGGTAGGCAGAGAACTATAATACCTACAAGAATAGATGTAGGAGTGATCCAGGTGTCGAGGGTTCAAATCCCTTCGGGGCCACTTTACCTTTTTGGCATGTTCAAGTGCCAGTTGTTGATATATATGGAAATTAAACCTAAGATATAAATATTAAATAAGAGTATGCAAAATGTATACGGGTTTTACCTAATGTTGTTTTAAGAAATTAAAAAGAAAAGGAGAAGCGATTTTATTAAACCAAATCTATCTTTTTTAAACTTTCCTTTATTTGAGGTATTTTTTCTTTTACTGTCTTCCATATTGTTTCCAAACCAAGATTAAAATACGAATGAGATATAAAATCTCTGAATTGGGACATATCAAACAATGGAACAGGCTTGTTTTTTTCTTTTAAGGCTCTAGGAATATTTCTACTTGCCTCACCCATTATTTCTAATCTCCTTATAACTGCGTCTTGCGTTTTCTTATTTTTACTAAATTCTTCTTGAGACATATTTTTTGTATATTCTTCTATCTGCTGTACACTCTCTTTTATATCGTTAAGATAAAGTTTGTAGTATCTTTTTATAATATCTGGATTTCATCATTTAGGATTGAATTTTTTATCTTTTTTCTTATACTTCCATATTCGACTATATCAACCTTTTTCTTTATCATTCTCTGAAGCTTGGTTCTAAGCCTTATTAATTCTATTAAATCCGTTTCATTGTCAATTTTTACTAAAATATCTATATCACTTTTCTTATTTTGTTCCCCTCGCGCATAACTACCAAATATCCCTGCCTTGGTAACTCTATACTCTCGCAATATTGGTGTTATTTGCTTCTTTATAACAAGTAGTTCTTTGTTCATTATACTGATTGAGTTTAGAAGTTTTTAAGGCTTGTGGATATAAATAAGTGCTTAATGATTTTTCAGGATATACATACTCTGCTTGGCGAAGCACTATTCTTTTATCTGACATTAGAAACGAAGACTTTACAATATTTTAAAGATTTATATGCTAAACAATCATCAGGTTTTTTACAAATAAGTTAAGCACATTCTAACTTTTATCAGCGATACTTTCTCCAAATATAATTTCAAATATCTATGAGCTTTTGGAAAAGGTTAAAAGGTGAAAAGGCTTTTGGGTCTTATGAAAGAGGAAGTTAATTATGAATTTTGGAAATCTTGGAAAAATAAAAACAAACAAGAGGTAAGATATATCAAAGCGTTAGAAAAAGCCTTGAATTGGATAAAACGGCAGAATTTTATGAAAGATATTGAGTCAATTTACGTTAAGGGAAGTTTTGTTTTTCGGGAATTAGGCAAAAAAAGCGATATTAACGTTGTTCCCATAATAAAAAATAAGAAGGTAATAAAAGTGATTAAGAATATTAGGGATCAGAATAAAGAATGGTTAAAACCAGTGGAATTCTTACCTATTTGGATTGGGGAGTTGTCTTCTAATAAAAGACTAAAAAAACTTAAGTTTGGAAATTTTCAAGGAAAACCAGATCATTTTACAGTTCTTTTACCTTACCATAAAATAGTTTACGGAAAACGTCTGAATGCAATTAATTTCAAGGTGAGAACAGATAAAAAAATATATGACGACTTAAAACAAGCAATTCAGGATCGGTTTATAAACTTGTATGAGAAAGGAGAGTTTGGATTTAGCCAATTGACAAAACAAGTATCACATCTATTTTATTGGGAAAAACGTCTAAAAGGAAAAACTATTCCTCCGTCTTGGAAAGCATTGAAAGATAAAGGGACTAATAACAATCTGTTGCAAAAAACGATTTATTTACGATACCGTCCAACAAAGAATAAGCAAGTTAGAAAAAGATATATCAGAGAGTTAAAGAAATATCTAAAAAATAAATAACTTTAAGTTTCTTATAGGTATTGTTAACGATATTTTCTCCAGGTGTGCTTGCATTTCGTGCATTTGTAGAATTTGGTTTCTGATTCGTCGCTTGACCTTGTCTGCAGGGTCCAGAAGTATGCCTTCTTGTTTTTACATTTTGGGCAGGTCATGTCAACTTCAGGATAGACAACTCCAGCATCTTCGTTTACAACTGCGATTTCCTCTGCCTTTTCCATTTTTTCGAAGGATTCTATCTTTGGTTTTTTATCCAGTTTCTTGCCACAGCTAACACAAGCAGCCTTGCCTTCTGTAACAAGAATCATCCCCCCGCATCTAACGCAAAATTCCATTTTATTAAAAAAGATATCTTCTACCTATCCATTTGAGGTTTTTAAGCCTTTTGCTGGATGCTTCTTTGTCAGAATTAATGGAATTATATAATGTTCATAAATTAAGACAGTTTAAGGATAATCAGCAGTTATTTATCTGCAACTAATTAATTTTAATTTTTACTGATGATAGGAGTATTATAATTAGTATTTTAAATAATAATCTATTGGATATTATAGAATTTGATTTTTTATTACAAATAAAGTTGTCTGTACTTTTAGCGTTTTACCTGCAGAAGCCTTTTTCGTTCGCGGGCTTTAGGGGCTCGAAGAAGATGAGTTTTACCCAGCCGAGAAGAGGAACAACCTTGAACCTTGCATATCCCACTATGCCATTTTTGTCTATATTAGTTTCATCAACTCCGTAACTTGCCATTGTCAATTGTCCCGAATTATGGTCTCCCTTTGTTTCGAGAGGAGAAAGAGAAATAACTCTATGAATTATAGGATATTTTGATTCTGCCTTGAATATTATAACATTTCCTATATGTGGGGTGCCTCTTCCGGTAACAAAGAGAATATCTCCTTTATTGAAACCATATTTCAACGAGAATGATTTGAATTGTTCTTTTGTTATGTTCCTTGCCTCATACCATCCTGCATTTGAATTCCACCAGGTGTTGAAGTCCGATTCATGATACATTGAGCAGGATTCTACAACAACAAGAGGCAGAGGAGTTCCTGTTAATAAAGACATCAATGGAAAGAAAATAAATTTGATTATGACTATTAATAAGATTAGGGAGACCAACCAGGATTGCCAGGTGTCTTCCTTTAAAAAATTCCAGAATTTTTTTATTTGCTCTTTCAAGTTCATTTATCTATATATTTATAGGGGTTTTTAAAGTGTATGAAAAAATAGGGGTTGGTTGTATGAGAATTGTAATTAGGAAAGTTTAAATATTTAAGATATCTATAAGATATATGAAAAAAGTAAAAATTGTCCACTCAACAAAAATATCTATAAAAAATGTGGAAGGATTTTTCAAAAGAAATGTTACTAAGTTTGGGACAAGTGCGAAAGTTGATTGCCCAAAAGAATATCTTGATAGAGATGTTTATTTAGTTATATTAAAAAAATGAAATAGAAAAATTTCCTAGCAATATAACTGAAGAGTTAGCTGAAGAGACTGGTTGGCATATTGGGGATGGAAGCATGAGTTATTATAATAATCAGGGGGTGAAAAAAGGAATATACCAACTACTTAGAGGGCATATAGAAGACGATAAACAGCATTATATTGAAGGAGTGAAGCCTATTTTCAAGAAACTTTATGGAATTGATATAAGTTTAAGAGAAATGTCTTCAACAAGAGTGTTTGGTTTTCAAATTTGGAGCAATGAACTAGTAAAACTTAAAGAGAAATTAGGTTTACCAACTGGACCAAAGACAAGCATAGAAATTCCTAAGATTTTTTTGAAAAATGGTGTTCTTAGGGCTGCAGTTTTAAGAGGCATATTTGACACAGATGGATGTGTTTATTTAGAGAAGAAGAATGGAAAATTATATCCTAGATTGGAGATAAAAACGATATCTTTTCCTTTGGCGAGTCAGTTAAAAGAAAATTTTAATGAATTGGGGTTGAGAGCAACAATGTATAAAGAAAAATTCGTTAAAAAAGGAGGACAAAAGGATTCTTATGCAGTTGTCATTCGCGGTGTAGAGATGTTTGATTTATTTATGAAAGTTGTCAAGCCCCAAAACCCTAAACATTCAATTAAACATCTTAAGTTTACACAAAGCTTTAAATAACAAATTAAATCACCCTATTTTAAGGTCGTGTAGTTCAGCTCGGTAGAATACTGCTCTGATAAGGCAGGGGTCCCAGGTTCAAATCCTGGCACGACCACTTTCTCATTAGAAAAGGTTATTAAACTTGTTTTATAATTGGTTTTTATGAATCAAAAGGCAATTCACAATATTATATTGATTTTAATAATTGTAAATATTCTTCTTTCCTTCATGTCGTATTTGGCTGTTGAGATAGGTGGTGCACTTTGCATTCTAAAGTCAGATTGCGAGGGGGTTCAGAAATCAATATATGGGGAGATATTTGGAATTGAAGTCAGCCTAATCGGAGTAATTGCTTTTGTTCTTTTGCTTTTAGTTTATTCATTTGCGCTAAGGCACAGGGACTTTTACCCTTATTTCGTAATCACCAATCTTATAGGGGTCGTTGGCTCCTTGTGGTTTATTTATATCCAGCTTTTTAAATTGGGGAAGATATGCTTAAGCTGTATGATTATAGATTCAATAATGATTATTATTTTTGCTTTGTCTGTTTATGAGTGTTTTAAGTATAAAAAAGACTTTAAATCAATAAAGAGCTATTTTAGATAATTAGGCGCCGTTCATATATCGGCTAGTATGAAACCTTCCCAAGGTTTACGGCTGGGTTCAATTCCCAGACGGCGCATGATGTTTTTGATTTTTGAATCTTTGAATCTTTGTGCTTTCTTTTAATTTTTTAGGGTATTTACAATCATATGCACTTTGCGGACTCGTTGGTGGAAATTCAAATAAATCTATTTTATGACCTGCCCTAATAACCGATTCATATTCTGATAGTTCTCTATCAAAAGACATATACTATCCTGCCAATGACCTTATCAGCATTGATTATCTTTCGCATTTAATTTCTAAAACCCAGCGTTATTTAAATTTTTATGTGTTTATGTAATTAGTATTCTGTCTTAAATTCAACACTAATCTTGTCCTTTTCTAACTTGAATGTTTTTACCGGAAGGTCTAATGGGATGGTGTTAACATAAACATGTTTGTCGGAAATTGCTTTAATTTCATATCCATTTTCCAACTTTGAAACAAAGATGTCTTCAGGGGACTTAATTCCCTGCATTCCTAATTCATAGATAATTTTATTTCCGAGCCTTTTTACATTTGTATTTGCTGATTTTCTTGGCAGAGTAGAGATTTTTCTCATCTGCTCCTGGCTAGGGCCTTTTCTTGAAGTTGCTGCCTTTGGCTTTTCTTCAATGTTTTTGTTTGTTGTTTTTGGGCCAATTCTTATGCTGAATCTATTTCGCATTGGCTTTATTTCTGCATTTGCAATTTCTTTGTCCATATCTTTGAATTGCCTGTCTAAGTTTTTCATCAAAGAATTGACAATCGATGAAATTATTTTGTCAGAGAAACCACCTGATTGAGCCAAATAAGTATTTGATGATGTTTTGTCTGCGAAATCAGCTCTTCCAAGCATTCCAAATTCTCTCATTTCTCTTTCTTTGTCTATTAATGAAAGACCGCAATAAGGGCAGAAGCTGAATTCTTTTTCTAAATCAGACTTACAATTAGGGCATTCTTCTTTATTTTTCTTATTTTTTCTTCCAAAAAGCATTTTTATTATAGATAGTTTGAACTTTTAAACTTTCCTAAAGATGTTTCTATTTTGTTTATGCTTATTTTAGATGTCAAAATGGTATTGACAGGAGAATATGGTCGTTAAGGCAATTATCTCGTAATGATTTTATTGATATTGTTTTTTAGCTATTGTTTGTATTTAAGGGATGAACTTTATTTTTGCTGCCTTTGGATGCAAGAAACCAAGAATACTATGCTCTAAGTGGAGGAATCTAAATGGTCTTGTTAAACTCAGATGTATTGGGAAGTGCAACCTTAATTTTGACACTCTTTTTACTTCTTTCAATCTTGGCAGGAAAACTAGGGCAACAAGAATTCTTGCAATTGCCGCGATAATAAATACAAATATAAATGAGTTGAATGCATTAAGAGTGATATTTCTGATTAGGAATCCTCCAATTATAGAGCCAAAGAAGGCGCCCACCCCTATCAATATATTAGTATACGCCATGCACAAACCGCGATGCTCTTTTGATGCAGAACCATAAGTATAGTTTGTTATTGCAATTGCTAGGGCAGCATTTGCTATTCCTGCTGAAAGCTGTGGCAGGAATATTATTTGCAATGGGGATTTGACAAATATCCATAATAATGGAGTTATTGCAAAGAAAATGTTTGAAATCCAGAGCAATTTTAGATTTCCATATTTATCAGAGAATTTTCCAGCTAATGGTGTAAATAATAAGTAGAAAAACGTGCTTGTTAGCGAAACAATCATATACAACATATAATTATTTTTAAAGCCAAGATTTTCTAGCATATACAAGGCAAAAAATGGAGAAGCAATCATTATTGCTAAATTGAAAAATGACTGATAGACTGAGAATTTTCCATAGTTGTCAAATCTTTTTATAAAAGAAAAGAAAGAAAAATAGCTTTTTTTATCAAGTTTGAATTTTGGCTCGTATTGTCTTTTTATGTAATAATTTGCTATTATTGTGAAAAGAAATGATGTGGAGAATAATATAAGAAAACCCATGAAAATGGAATTATTTGCTTTGAAATATTTTAAGATGAATCCTCCGAACAGTAGTCCGATTATTCCAGATATTCCGATATAAACATTTCTTTTTGCAAAGAATTTTCCCCTCTCTTTTTCGTTAACTAAATCACCGAGCCAGGAGAACCAGGATGGGGCTGTGAAGCTTCCAGCTATGGCTAGAACAGTATAAAATGCAATTAAAAGCCAGGGCAGTGAGTCTGTAAGAATATTTTTTGAATATAGCAGCCCTAAGAGTGCTATTGGGAGCCACATTATTGCTTGCAAAAGAATGAATCTGGCCACAATCTTTTTTCTTGACATAGATTCCATTAATCTGTCTCCTTTTATCTGAACCAGTGGAGAGAAAAGACCGGAAAGCGCGCTTATCAGCCCTATGTGAATGGAATTTCCTCCTATTTCAGTTGCCAGGGGAGTTATCAATGAATTTCCAAGATCGCTGCCAAAGCTCATTGCAGAGCCTTCCTTTATGCTTATTTTAAATGCCTTTTTTCTCTTTACTTCTTCGTCAAGAATCCTGACAGTGCTATGAATGTTATGCTTTTCTTCTTTTTGCATAACTCGATTTGGGAAAACAGATTAATAAAGGTTATTGATTTAATTGTCTTCGTCTTTTTTTAAAACCTTTTTTTTTACAGCACCAAAATATTTTCCGCAGATTTCGAAAGTTTTTTTCTTATCTTTTGTGGTTGTTATTATTGGCTCTATTGCTTCGAAATCTTTCAGTGCTTCTTTGAATTCATGGTATTGAACTCCTGCCGGCTGTTGTCTTTCTATGTTTGCTACGAGATTAGAATAAGAAGTTTGCCCCCATTTTATGATTGGAGAGATTTTCCAATGAACATATAAACTTGCAAAAAAATTCATTTTAGACATGTCTATTGGTTCTGGGCGGTAGAGATCATTTGTTCCGTTGTAAATTCTATTTGCAATAAAGTAATTATTGTTCCCCCTTGATTCAACCACAATTTCTAGGTGATCAGTGTTCGGAAATCTGTGGGTAAATAAGAGTGAATCTCCCTTGCCTACACCATTTGCATCTTTATCTATTAATGTAAGCTCTGTCTCGCTGTCACAAATTCTGAATTCAAGTGTTTTTTCAGTCTTCTTTGAGTCTGCCTTTTTGTGTTCAGTTGCTTTAATATCAATAAAATATCCTGTTTCATCATGTATTCTTATCTCACCCATGCGGGTTATCTCAAGCGCCCTCGTTTTCGACATTATTTCTTCCCCAGAAATTAGCTTAGAGTGTAATTTTTCTGGATTTGCATTTGTTTTTGTCGTCAACGCAGTAACCAAAAGTAATGTATAAATTATTTTTTTCATTTTAAAAAAGATCTTGTTTTTCCTATTTTATGCCTGTTTTTCGAGTAAGGGACTTTAGAAAGGTTTAAATATTATAGTATATACGTTTTGTGTATACTAATAAAGTATATCTATAAAAGATATTGAAAGAAAAATGACAAACATACAAAATTTAGGAAATTTTGATAAAGCAAGGATTTTTACCAGAGGTAAAAATGACAAACATACAAAATTTAGGAAATTTTGATAAAGCAAGGATTTTTACCAGAGGTAAAAATGACAGACATATTTGACACCAAAATAATGTGCAAAAACTGCAATATAGAGATGCGGAAAGCGATTGCACATAGAAATGGCTTAGAATTAAGAGCTGTTGAATGCCCAAAGTGTAGGGACAAGATAATACATCCTGCTGATTTGAATGGAATGGAAAAATTTAAGGATTTGAAGGGAAAGAATTTTGAAGTTAAATTAAGAATGGTCGGAAATTCCCACGCAATATCTATCCCAAAGGAGATATTTGACTTTATAAATGAGAGGCATAGGGATATGAAAAGAGATATGGATGAAATGGTCAGGCTTTGCTTTGAGGATTTTGGCAGGTTAAGTGTTATTTTTGATGATTTTACTGATAATTTCGATGAAAAAGAAGATGATAATGCAGAATATAATAATTTAAATGGCTTTAGAATTAGAAAAATTAGGAAAAACAACAATCGAAACGGAGATGAAAAGTAAATAATAATATGGCAAAAGAAGAAAACAAAGACAATAGAGATATGAGGGACGTTAAGGAGCAAAAGAAAGATACAATAAAAGAGATAAAAGAAGTCAGATTGAAAGTTGTTGAAGCACTGCAGGATGATGCATATAAAGGTGTTGCAAGAATTGACCCCCAGTTGATGAAAATGCTTGGGCTGAACAGAGGAGATGTCATTTCTATTAAAGGCGGAAGGGAAACAGCAGCAATTGTGGACAGGGCTTATCCCGCAGATGTTGGAGAAGGGATAATCAGAATAGACGGATTAATTAGAAAAAATGCCAAGACCGGAGTTGGAGAGCAGGTGATTGTCAGAAGAGCAGTCATTAAAGCCGCCCAGAAAGTTATAATCGCTCCTGCACAGCAGGGAGTTATTGTTCAAGGAGATCCTGAGATGATTAAATCCGGATTATTTGGAAGAGTTGTTTCAAAAGGAGATATCATTTCTCTCGGCGGAAGGAGGAATACCACTATGAATGATCCATTCTCAAATGAATTCTTTTCTGATTTTGGGGAATTGTTCCCAGGATTCGGATTTTCAGGATTGCAGAATTTGAAATTTGTTATTGTTTCTACAACTCCTGCACAGAGTGTTGTGATAACTGATCAAACCGAATTAGTTTTGCAGTCAAAAGGCGTCGATGTAAGAGAGGATGCCGGGGTAGTTCCAGATGTGACTTATGAAGATATTGGAGGTTTGACAGAAGAGGTGAAGAAGATAAGAGAAATGGTTGAACTTCCTTTGAAACATCCAGAAATATTTGAGAAATTAGGAATTGAGCCTCCAAAGGGAGTTCTTTTGCATGGTCCTCCAGGAACCGGAAAGACATTACTTGCAAAGGCAGTGGCCAACGAGAGCGAGGCAAATTTCATTTTACTTAACGGACCAGAAATAATGAGCAAATTTTATGGAGAATCAGAAAAGAAAATTAGAGATATATTTGAAGAGGCAGAGAAAAATGCTCCAAGTATTATATTCATAGATGAATTAGATGCAATTGCACCGAAAAGAGAAGATGTTCAGGGAGAAGTTGAAAGAAGAGTTGTTTCACAAATGCTCACAATGATGGATGGCTTGAAATCAAGGGGAAAAGTTATAGTTATAGGAGCTACAAATAGAGTTAATTCATTAGATTCTGCATTAAGAAGGCCCGGAAGATTTGACAGAGAGATAGAAATAAATGTTCCCGATAAAAATGGGAGATTAAATATTTTAAAAATACATACAAGAAATATGCCTTTGGAAAAGGTTAATTTGGAGGCTCTTGCAGGAAAAACACATGGTTTTGTTGGGGCAGATATAGCTGCGTTGACAAAGGAGGCAGCAATGAATGTTCTCAGAAAATTACTTCCAGAGATGAGATTGGAAGAAGATCAGCCAATAAAACAAGAGATATTGGAGAAGATGAAAGTAAGGAATGAGGATTTTGAATCTGCATTAAAGATTGTTCGTCCTTCAGCGATGAGAGAAGTGCTTGTTGAAGTTCCGAATATTGGCTGGAGTGACATTGGGGGCTTGGAAAAGATAAAAGATTCATTGAAAGAGGCAGTTGAATGGCCTTTGAAGTACGGACCTAGTTTCAAGAGACTCGGAATAAGACCTCCAAGGGGAATATTGCTTTATGGTCCACCGGGAACTGGAAAAACATTGTTAGCAAAAGCAGTTGCCAAAGAAAGCGAAGCTAATTTTATTCAGGTTAAGGGGCCGAGTTTATTGAGCATGTGGGTTGGGGAATCAGAGAAGGGAGTTAGGAAAGTTTTTGAGAGGGCAAGACAAGTTGCGCCCTGCATAGTGTTCTTTGACGAGATTGATGCTCTTGCCGGAAGAAGAGGGGTTGAACAAGGAACCAAAGTTACGGAAAGAGTGCTCAATCAATTATTGGCAGAGATAGATGGATTGGAAGATTTGAAAGATGTTACAATAATTGGAGCTACAAACAGGCCCGATATGCTTGACCCTGCGTTGCTTAGGCCCGGAAGATTTGATAGGGTTATTCTTGTTGATGTCCCAGATTTAGAAAGCAGGAAAAAAATATTTGAAGTGCATCTTAGGAATACTCCATTTATCGATGGATGGGGTTCTGACTTGATAAAGAAGGCTGAGGAAAATAAATTAATTGCTGAAGAGAAAAAAATATTTAATGATAATGAAAATATGAAGAGAAAAATAATTGATGAGCTCATACATTCAACCGAAGGATATGTCGGAGCAGATATTGAAAGCTTTGTCAGGGAAGCATCAATGACAGCATTAAGAAAGGATATGAATGTTAAGAAAGTTGAAAAGAAAGATTTTGATGAAGCATTTAAGAAAGTCAAGGCCTCAGTTTCCACAGATACAGCAAGAGTATATAAGAAGATGGAAGATCTTTACCTAAAGAGTGCGAAGGCCGGGATAGAAAACGGACCACTCTATACTGGTTAGAACCAAGGTTCTAAAATTCCTATAAAAGGAAGACAAGGTTCTTATGAATTTCTATAAAACCGAGATTTTTATTGAATTCATATTTTAAGACATAAAATATCGAGCATATCGCAGAAATATTTATAAGGCGCAGAAAATAGGATAATAAATGGTTAAAAGAGAGGTTGTGGTTGTATTTGTTTTTCTTTTTATATTTGTGATTGGTTTTGTTTCTGCGATTAACAGTGCTGACAGAACTCTCCCAAGCACTTATACGCCCGGGGTTGCTGTTCCTGTTACATTGTCTTTTACAAAAGATCCTTCTACAGTAGTATATTTATTTGAAGAGACTGCCCCTACGAATTGGGTGGTTACAAATTACCCTGCAGTTTGTTCGCTTGTGGGAAATAATATTTTGAGATGCGGTCCATATTATGCTTCTTCGTTAATAAGTTATAGTGCTATTCCTCCAGCATCTGAAACTCAAACGAGAACTTTTTCTGGAATGGTCAGCTGGGAGGGTTCAAGCAGCGCGATAGGTAGCAACAGCGCAATAGGTCTGAGGGTGACTCAGCATCATACGTTGAGCGTCAGCAGAATTGGTTCTGGAGCAGTAAATTCCACTGATGGGAGAATAAGTTGTGGAATAACATGTAGTGCTAATTATGATTTTACTAGTAGTGTAAGCTTATTGGCTACTCCTTCAAGCGGATATTTCTTTGCAGGATGGATTGGCGCATGTCTGGGAACTGGGGCGTGCAACTTAATAATGGACACGGATAAGAGTGTAAGAGCAAACTTTAGTCTTGGTACATCCTCGTTTGATTTTTCGCTGGTAAATTCCGGGGATAAGAGTGCAGTTCAGGGAGGGAATGCGCAGAATTTAATAACTGCAAATTTGGTTTCAGGAGCAGCAACACAGGCAGTCAGTTTTAGCGCTTCAGGACTGCCTACGGGGGCAACAGCTTCATTCTCTTTTATTTCATGCAGTCCTACCTGTTCAACAACACTAACAATATTTACTTCAGCAACCACTCCGACAGGAACAAGCACAATTGTTGTCAGTGCAACAAACGGAACAGTATCAAGAAATAGTTCATTTATATTAACAGTTAGTGCAGTTTTAACAATTCCAAGTGCTCCCAGCAACTTAAGATCTACAAGTTCAATAAGCAATAGTATTAGCCTTGCCTGGAATGATAATTCAAATAATGAAGACAATTTTGTATTGGAGAGAGCATTATCAAGTACGGGACCATGGACAACAGTTGTTACATTGGCTTTAAATACAGTTTTGTATGTTGACTCTGGTTTAACTCCGGGAACAACATACTATTATAGGATAAAAGCCCTGAACGGCGCTGGAAGTTCAGTTTATAGCAACGTCTATTCTGTCTCAACTACAGCAAGTGCTCCAAGTGCTCCCAGCAATTTGGCTGGAAGCCCAACTTCAACTACATCCATTCAATTAACATGGGTAGATAATGCTGTTGATGAGCAAGGATTCAAGTTAGAAAGAGCCCCTATTAGTGGAATTGGAAAGGGAGTGAATAGAGTTGTTGGCACTTTTGTTCAGATTGCAATCCCTGCTGCTAATGCAGTTGCATATACTGATAATTTAGTTGTTAATGGAAATAGCTATAGGTATAGGATAAAAGCTTATAATTTAAACGGCGAGTCATCTTATTCAAACAATGAAGATGTTACTATCAACTGCAGGATATTAAGAAAAATTATTGGGGGTTGTTGATTGACATTCAAATATCATGAAACAAAAAGAGGGAAACACAAGAAAATATAACAAGACAGGGACATTTTTATTTTTAATGCTCTTAATTATTCTAATGGTTGTTGTATCATTTTCCAGGAATATTGGCAAGCTTAATTTAACTGGAAATGTAATTGCTCCTGGAAGTGCAGGATGCGATTTTAATCCTGCTGATTTAAATAACAACGGAATTATCGATACAAATGAAGCTAATAATTATGTTTCCTGCTGGAAAACTAATTGCGGAAGTTATTCTAATGTTAATATAGATTATGTGACAAGAGCAGTTTATCTTGCAAACAGCGGAGGAAATTATATTTGTGCAGATACAGGAAATTATCCATTGAAATGGATTTCTGGAACCATCATTGTTCCTTCTCCCGCCATTGGAATTAATTCGTGCGGGGTTATTAGCCAGCCAGGCTATTACAAATTACAAAATGATGTTTCAACAAATGGAACTTGCTTGACTATCCAGGCAAATAATGTAATCCTCGATTTGAATGGGTTCACTATCCGCGGGAGCGGTCTCGATGATAATCCTGGTTATGGTGTTTACGCAAATGGCTATAATTCTATAACAATAAGGAACGGGCTTATAACGGAATTTAGTAGCACCCAAGGAGTAGGCAACTTCATATGGGGTTCTACAGGAATTTTATTGACACGAAGTTCTAATAACATTATAAGCAACATTTCATCTACCGGCAACCATCATGGAATTTATCTTTACATAGATGCGAGCAACAATAGGATAATAAATAATAACATTTCTTTCAATGGAAATGGCGGGATTCGTATCCAATTCAGATCTAATAACAATACTATGCACAATAATATAATGGAAGGGGATGCAGACGGGATTTATGTAGACAGCAGCCGGAATAATCTCATAGATAATAATACGTTTAAGAACGGCGGGGACATCGGGGTCTATCTTGTCCTGGGTTCAAATAATAATTTTGTCACGAACAATGCAATAAAGACCACGAACACAGGCATTGTTATTGAATTAGGTTCAAATAACAGCCTGATAGCAAATAACGTAATAGAATCAAACAATTATTTTGGTATCCAGCTTGTTCGTACGAGCGTGAATAATACATTATTAAATAATCAGATTCTAAATAATCCTTTTTATTCGATTCTTTCATATGACGGTATCAACACTAATTATCTGGTTTACAATAATTCTTACGGGGAGATAAGATGGACAGATGCCAGCTTCTTAGGTAATTTAACATTTAAAGGAAATTTAGGATTGGGAATTAATTTGACGTTGTCCAGCAATTTTGCCGAGGTTAACTCACAGGCATTCCCAGTTGGCAAGATAAATTCAGCTGCCAATATTACATTATATGGTTTGCCTACAACTATGATTAACCCGAGAATTTACAAGAGCGGAGTGGTATGTACGGATTGCTATAACTTTACCTCATTAAATGCGGGAAAGGTTAAATTTAATGTCACTTCCTGGGGTAGTTATAAAATACAATAAGTAATACGGAATCACAAAATTATTAGGCGAGAACAAGATTTGACATTGATGCTTGATATTATTCAACTTGTTGTTTTATTTATAATGTTTTATATTTTTATATGATAGTTTATATCTAAGCAACAATACAGATAACTGATGAAGAGCATGATTAATTGGAATATAATGTTGTGACTACTTTGTCTTTTTTTGTTATTATAACTGTGTGTTCTGCCTGCGCGACTTTTCCTTTTCCAGATTCAACTAGTTGAGGATATTGATGCAAAATTCCCGCAGCTTCTATCTGTCTGAGAGCAAGCAATCCACGGGAAGAAAATTTTTTGTAAATCCATCTTGAACAGAATGGCAGAGATTGGTATTCTTCTACGATAAATGAAAGGACTTCACGGGCAAAATTATCTCTCACACTTCCGGGTTTGTCTAATCTGTAAATTCCAGATGGCTTGCCATCTCGGACATTTCCAAGACCATCAGTAGAGAAGGGCTCTATTGCATAAACTCCAGATTCTATTTGAATTTCTTGAGAGTTATCATAATTCGGAATTGTAATTCCCGCATGCAAGTCATATTTTTCAATTAAATGCCCTGATAGATTATGTATTGGCACGAAATTAAAGGATTTTATTGCATTTTCAATTGCTTTTCCAATTTCACTTGTTTGAACCCCGAGGTTTATCTTTTCTATCGCGGCTTTTAACCCCGATTCTGCTGCCTGAATGAGTTTTTTATTTTCTTCATTGTTTTCCAAATCAACAGAAAAAGAAGTGTCTGCTGTGCATCCGTCTATCTGTACACCAATGTCAACTTTTAACAATCCTGAAGCAGTTCTTTCATCATTAAAACTTGGAGTATCATGCGCAGCTATTTCATTAATGCTAAGATTTACTGGAAATGCTGGTTTTGCCCTTAACTCCAGGATTTTTGAATCTATTTTTTCAGCAATTTCAAGCAATTTCACTCCTAGTTTTATTATTGACTTTGCGTATTTCACAATTTCAGAAGCTATCTTTCCTGCTTTTACATAATCATTATAATCTTCAATTTCATCATGCCTTCCTCTGTCCATTACCTTTTCTTCTGCATTGGCTTTAGTTATTTCATCAGCTTTCTTTTTATTATCAACACCTGCAGTCTGGCTTGATGTTTTATTGATATCTTTTTTTAGTCCATGGCTGCTTGCTCCGCCATAATGTTTTTCTGTCATTTTGCTTCTAAGCAAAATCCTTGCTTTCCTAAACCTTTGTAAAGTTTATTTTCTGTCATGAATGAGAAATAGATTTGAGGGTTTTAAAGCCTTTCTTAATTTATTCTCTGCAGCAGCATCCTCTTTCCTCAAGAAGGCTGTGCAAGTATTTATCAGAAAATGGCATTTTGGATATTTCCAATTTTTGAACTCCTAGGTTGGTTATTTCATCAATCAATTTGCCAAGGTCGTTATCTTTAATACTTATGTGTGCAACTCTTAATCTTTTTTCATAACCCCTAATAATTCTTGAAGTTATCAGTTCATTCTTTACTTCTGGTCTTTCATACTGGGAGAGAAGATCACGCATTCTTGACTCAATGTCTGCGTCTATCTCTGGATTTTCATGAACTAATAAGTAATATCTTTCCTCTTCCATTAAAAACGTATGTAATTTTTGTTTAAATAGATTATGAAACTGATATCTATTTATTCTGCTTTATAATCATAGGTCTTGCCCGGGGGATAAGACAAGGCAGGAAATAAATATTAAAAATAAAAATAGTTTAACCAAAGTATTATCTTATGTTAAATGAAGATAAGTTGTTCCATGAGATAACAAGGTTTTTGTTTTCCGATGCCCTAAGGTCTTGCCTTGGGGTTCTTCACCCCATCTTTTTAAATGAGTCATATTCTCTTTTATAGAATTGATATCTTTCATTTGAAACCTTTCTGTAATAATTTAATAATCTTTTAAATTCTTTTTCTCCTTCTCCAAAATTCATATATTCTAGGAGACCGTCCAGCGTATTTTCAATATTTTTTTCAGATTTGGATTTTGTTCTGATTATTAGGTCAATATAAATTCTAAGATATCCCACATTTTTTCTTATTTCTGGTCTCAATTTTTCTATTCGTTTTTTTATTGTATCCATTACATTATCAACGAATTCATTTCCCGCTCTTGCTCCAGGTTTCATCGAATCATGAATCGCATCGGCAGGAGAATTGTCCGGGTTGAAGAAATATCCCCCTCTTTTTAGTTTTTCCATAAAATGCGGTGGAAGTGATGATATTAATAGTTTTGCTTGCAACCTTTAATTAGGCATTCATTCAGCGTTCTCGGATATTTGGGGTGGAATCTCTTGGTGCCTGGTTTCCGAATGAACCTCGTTTTGGCAGAGGCTTGTAGGGATAGACTTCTCTTGATGGAACCTCTGCACACGGCCTGCATAATCTATACAGCTCTTCAAATGGCACTCTATTTATATGTAGATAATGCCCTCCTTAGTTTGGGGTTGATCATAATACATTGTAGTTCCCGATGTTTAATAATCTTTTTCTGATTCTTTTTTTTAATCCCATTCCCCAATGTTCGTTCTTTCCCCAGTGGCTTCTCTATAAGCACATTCCAGATCAGAAATTGGAATTCTTATTTGTCCATCCTTATCATAAGATTGAGTTATACCTTGAATGTGTTTTTCCATTCTTTTGTAGGTATTCTCGCCGTATTTTTTTATCTCTTCTTTTTTTGTCAGGGCATTTTTATTGGCAGCAGTAAAAGTTTCATGATATTTTGTCAGCAATGCTTGATATTTTTTGCCATATTCTATTGCAAGCTCATTATTTTTCTGATTCTTGCATAGCTCTCCCAATTCTATCAAAAACTCAAGGACTGGTGATTTTCTTCTTTCATTTATATCCCTATCAATTTCTTTTAGCAGATGCTCAAGTTTTGGAATTTTTTTCATCTTGATTGATATATTTATCAATATTTAAACTTTTTATTATTTTTTTGCTTTCTCACACATTTGGATTATTTCCTGTAATTTTGCTTTGTAGGTTCTGTTTGAAAGTGCAACATCATCACTTAAATTTTGTAATAGAAAGACAATTTCTTCCAATTTTTCCCATCTTGCTCCCATCTTAATATCTCTGAAATCTGCCCAATCAATAAAATCTTTGAGAGAATTAAATTTTTTTATTGCTTTTTTTCTTCTTTTTTCTGCGTCAAATAAACAAAGGCATTATCACCATGTTTATATTCTTCTTTGCTTAGTTTGCATCCTATTCTTTCCCCAAATTCTCCGGCAAATTGCTCGTTGGTAGATTTTCTAAATACAACAAGGATTTCTCCTTTGGCATATCTTGGCTTGTACGGCATGGTTTAAGCAAAATATGGCAGTTTATTAATATTATTGTATTTTTAGAGATTAGTCACTTTCTCAGTCTTCTGTCTTTCGGGACATAATTAAAAATCTTTATTCCATTACTTTTTCCGCAGCCAAAAAAATCCTCTTTGTATTTTACAATTGGATTCCCACTTATTCCTGAAACTTCTATGTCATTTCCCCTAATCCAGGAATTGAATTTTTCATCATCAATTTCAACAATGTTTTTTGTTATCTGGTCTTTTAATATAATACACGCATCAAAGCTCAATCTTAAATCAGTTTTAGATTCTTTTTTTATTAAATATGCACCTATAAGTTCAATGTTTGCCAACTTTCCTAGTTTCATTATTTCTTCTTTTGACAAACTTCCTGAGAAGCCCCGGATTTTTTCTTTTCCAGACTCTATCAACAGATAATTAAGTTCTGATATGCCGAAGTCCTCATTTAACTGTCCGGCAATCTGTTGTTTTTCTTTTGATTTTATGAATTGGATGTTCATTTTCTTTCTCCTTTGTCTTTAATTTCATCCAACAAAGTCATCTTGCACAAAAAGAAGCCCTCACTATCATTATCCTGGGGGTAAATCCTATGGGCTTTCGCAACATCTTTATCATACACTTCATTATTCCATTCTATTATTCCATGACGTGTCTTTAAAGGTAATTTAATTTCTTCTATTTTAACTGGGAAATTCTTTAATGCAAAATCCATCACAGATTCATTTTCTTCCGGAGCATGAGTGCATGTGCTGTAGACAAGAGTTCCTCCAACTTTGAGGCATTTCAATGCGTAAGCAAGCATTTTCTTTTGCTGTCTCGATAATTTGTCTATCATTTTTGGATTCCACATTAAAAATGTCTTTGGTGATGAACGAAGAGTGCCTTCTCCAGAACAGGGAGCATCAAGAAGTATTTTGTCAAATTTAAATTCTGATTTGGAGAGTTTTGAGCATAATTGAATTGCATCATTTCTTGTGACAACAGAGTTAGTTACACTGGCTTTTTCAAGATTTGAAGCTAAAATGGCTATCCTGTCCATTTTCAAGTCATTCGCAATTAAAGTTCCGGAGTTTTGCATCGAAGAGGCTATTTGTGTTGTCTTGCTTCCAGGACTTGCACAGAGGTCAAGGACAAAATCCCCTCGCTGAGCATTAAGAGCCAGGGCAGACATCATTGAACAAACTTCCTGCACATAATAATAGCCCAGAATATGCTCTCTTGAGTTTCCCAATTCTCCTGGCAGTAAGTCTTGGTTTATCAGTATTATTTCAGGGTATTCTGAATAGGGCTGAATTACATCCCATTTTTCTTTTAATCTTCTCATTAATTCTTCAGGAGAAATTTTCAAAGTATTGCACCTAATGAAATTTCTCGGACCAGTGTGAACTATTTTATCAAATGCCTGGAAGTCTTCTTCATTTGGCATTAATTTCCTAAGCCTTTCTTCAAAGAGCGGTTTCATTTCATATCTCATAAATATATTCAATAAATATAGCTTTTAAGTCTGTTGGATTTATTATAGTGAAAATATTATTAAAATGGTTATGAACTTATCTATAGATTTTGGATACAGAACAATTAAATGGGTTGTTAGATATACTGCTCTTTTACTGTTTAAAGAACGCCTTTCTTGCCTTTGACTATCGTGATTCCATCGTCTGTTATTGACATTGGAATTGGCCCTCTTGAATGGTTTGTTCTTCTCATCTTGCTTATTCTAACTGCTCTATCCGAGACTCCGCCAAGCCCGGATGAATAAAGGTCAATGACTCCATCAACTAAGAATTTAATATATTGCGATTTTGCGGTTGTGCCCGCAATTCCAACTTCTTCAGTATCTGTCGTTGCGGTTTCGTCAGACATCAAGACTGTAGCTCCAAGTCTTTTCAAAGTTGAAGATAAGTCATAAAGCATTTTTCTTATTTTTGATTCATTTGCTTCAGTTGATGCAAATAGTGAAACAGGGTCCAGGCAAATTCTTCTTATATCATATTTTGCCATGGCTGCCGTGAGGTCTCTCTTTATTTCATTTACATCTGAATCTGGAGAAATCCTTACGAATCTGCATTGGCCCTTTGCATCAAGTTTTTCCATATCCCATCCAAGAGCAGCTGCATCTTTGAACAGCTCAATCACATCAGGCTCGAATGAGAGATAAACTCCATTTTCATTGTATTTTGTAACACCATTGTATAAGAATTGCATTAAGAATATTGTTTTTCCAGATCCCGGGCCGCCAAGAAGAACATTGACAGAATTTCTTACTAAGCCGCCTTGGCATAACTCGTCAAAACCAGCTATGCCTGTAGGACACCTGTCAATCATAACCCCCTTTACCATCTATTGAATAAGAATATGGGATATTTAAACATTACTCCTTTAAACTGAGGAATTAACATATTATTTTGAGAAATCAATTATAATTTCTCTTATTTTGTCTATGTCCCCGTAGCGATGGTCTTCTTACCAAATCTCATCAATAAAGACCGGAATAGGCACATTAGAGTCAATCACTCCGTGAGATGGCTGCTTCGCTTTTAATACAATTAACTTTCTCTCTTCAATTCTTGGTGCTATAAAATAGGCATACTTGGAAGCAAGATTCCTTTTTTCTTCGGTTGTTAATTCAGAATCAGACAGCCTTGGGTTGCCATTTGAATCACGAACTACTATTTGAAACTTATTAGTTATATTGTTACCATGAACTCCCATAAAGAATGATTCGTCTTGATTTGCAAGGGCATTTTCTTTATCTGTATAAATAAGGTTCATTCCATGTCCCCGGACTTCCAGCTTTCTTACGGGATATTCCGAGGGATATTCTACTCTTGTAGGGGAACATCCTCTAGAACAAGCATACATTCCCAATCCTATTAGAGTAACTAAACCTCCAGTTGTCACCATCTTTGTCTTTTTTCCTCCCCTTCTGAAGGATTCCAGCGCCATGCTTCCAATAATTCTTGCTGGAGCTAAAGGTATTTGTGCCAAATCACGTAACGCTTTTACCAAATCATTCATATTTTTATTGTTTACCTTAATTTATAAATGTTTCTAATTGACGTAACTAATTAATAG